>JANXOJ010000137.1 GCA_025353625.1 Planctomycetota bacterium
GAAACCTCATGCCGGTTGTCGCTTCCATCGTCGCGATTGCCATGCCCAATGCAATTCGTGGAAATGATGCTGCGGACTCGGATGCGACGGTGCGTTATGAATCGCCGGCTGCCGTATTCAACGTTTATCGGGAAGCACTTCGAAATCGCGACTCCCGCAAGGTTTTTTCTCTCCTGACCGCCCGCGTTCAGAACGATCTCGTTTTCGGGTCATTCTCGGTGTGTGTGGAAAGGCAAGGAGCGGACGTTATCAGGGGACAGGGCGGGGAAGCAATCGGCCGGCTCCTAGGAAAGTACATCGACTTTCCCGCAGCAGTCGATACCTATAACAATGACTACCGAAAGAAGCATGGGATCGATCCAACCAAGGCCGCCGCATCGCCTGAAAATGGCCCGAAGTCGCTGCCTCCACGCGACGAAGAGGTATGGCGTGCCGCAATAATCTCGCACGTCAATGATAATCAAGAGTTCGTTGCAGCGGTGGCCAAGCATTTCGACGAAAGTGACGAAAAGCAAGGCGACCGGAAGCCCATTGCGCCGATAGGCGATTTGGAAGGTTTGGTTGTTCGCGGTGATACGGCGACTGGTAAAGCGGCAACGCTGGGCTACCATTTTGAATCGCCGCCTGGGAAAGGGCCTCAAAAGATCGAGGACAAAATCTACAAGACGTTCCGGTTTAAAAGAGTCAATGGCGGTTGGCTGTTTGACTCACACTAGGAACCGGAAAAGCTTCTATAGGTAAAGGTCGAAATGGCGGTAGCGCGCGTACATCGAGCGCAACCGCAGAGGGCGGTTTTTGAAAGGGCCAGAGTCTCAACGCAACGGTCCGACACAAGCGATCTCTGTCGGGTTAAAAGGCTCTTCTCGCCAAAGGTGGTAAATACGAGGCACATGGCCCCACGCTTCCGTATCCGACGTTCGAGCCTCGACAGAGTACCACGCTTTTTCTACGGGCTTGGCACACGCAATAGCTTGCCATTGCACGGCACTGCCCAAGGGGACAACGGCGTTATCGAGTGCCCGTGTCGGACACGTTCGCGGCGGGACTTGGAACCTCAAGTTCTGATTGTACTTGACCGACCCCCAACTTCGCCAGCATGCCTACGGCGACGAACCAGGTGCTGGCGGTGCGTTGATCGTCGGCCAGGAACATCCCCGCGACCACGATCGCCAACCGAAAGGGGGCAGAAAAAGGGATAAGTCCAATTATTGACACTTTGGGGGGTTATGTTAGATTCTGAGTGTGCCACGAACAGCGCGGATTGCTCCAGGCGGAATGGTTTTTCACGTCCTCAACCGGGCGAATGCACGGGCGCGCATTTTTGCTAAGGAAGAAGACTATGCGGCCTTCGAGGGGGTGATGAAGGAAACCGTGGCACGGAAGCCGATGCGAATTCTCGGTTATCTGATCATGCCGAATCATTGGCATCTGGTGCTTTGGCCGGAACGCGATGGCGAGTTGGAATTGCTGCAAACAGCCGTCAAACGCGGCCGTCCTTTTGGAAGCGAAGCATGGCAGGCAATGACCGCGCGGAAGCTTGGACTCGAATCAACCTTTCAACCGCGTGGAAGACCCAAGAAACGTAAATAATGGGACTTATCCCCTTTTCCTCCCCCCCCCTTTTCCTCCCCCTTTTCCTCCCCCCGGGAAGAAGGTCGCGCTGGTGGTACGGGTGGTTACGACTTGGAGGCTTGAAATGCTGAAGACTGAGCTCTATAATTCGGCTTGATGACTTTCATTAGAAGGAGGATTGAATCCATGTCGTGGACAAAGCTGATAGGCGCAGAATGGCCGGGGGTCTCGGGAGCGGCGAAAATGCTTAACACAA
>JANXOJ010000213.1 GCA_025353625.1 Planctomycetota bacterium
CAACGACCTCCAGCCTGGCCGGAACGTCGTGCGTCTGTTTGGTTCTCATCGGTTGTTCTCCAAAAGATTTGTGACCTAACAACCTACGATAACCCAACCCTCACAAAGATTCATACAGGCCTGCCGGAAGGACACCAAAGGGCGTTACAAGTCTTTCCCTGATTACTTTTATCGGGCCATGCGTTACATTGAGCGCAATGCGCTGCGAGCGAATTTGGTATCGCGCACAGAACATTGGCGTTGGTCGAGTTTGGGACTAGCACTTCGTCCGGCGCTGAGCAGTCGGCAAAAATTGAGGTGGATACAGCCTTGGCGGCAAAGTGATAATTAGTTCCACTTTCAAATACGCGCATGGCCCGTGTACGGCCATCGTCTCCGCAACTATTTCATATCGCTACTTCTTACAAGTAGGATGTTGTGAATAAAGGACTATTAACATGAGAAGAACCCCCAAACTTTTCGCAATTGGATTTCTGGCGATTTTACACGGCCTTTGCACGCGGCAAATGATTGTTGCAGACGAACTGCCCGACGCTGCGATCGCAAGCCATCTCATAGAATACGGCGCTTTTACGGAAAAGGACTCCGATGGACACATCCGTAGCATCAACTTTTTAAATCGGTTAGCGGACGACCGAGTAATAATGCTCCTTTCAAACGCCACAAGTCTGCAAGAACTCCAAGTGCCCGGATCATCCGTCACCGATCGTGGAGTACTCGCCCTTGGTACCCTGACCGAATTACGACAATTAGCTTTGGGTGGCACTCGTATTTCCGTTAAAGGCTTTCAATCGATGCATAAACTCAAGAAACTTGAAGCATTAACGATTTGTAACACAGCAATCGATAGGGCAAGTTTCCGCGCAATCGGAAGAATATCGTCTCTTCGCTGGCTCGCATTTTCCTATTGTCAATTCGACGACGAGTCGCTCAATGAAGTTCGCTCCCTCAAACAACTTAAAACGCTATACCTATATAAGTCTCCGATTGGCGATAATGGAATTGTTTGCGTCGCAAAATGCACACAGTTGGAATCGCTCAACATTGCAAATACGAAGATCACCAAGGACGGCCTGAACGCTCTGAAGAACCTAACGCATCTCATAGAATTGGAACTTCCAGAATCGGCGACTGACGCGACCGCACTGGCACTCAAGGATATCACCGGGCTCAAAGACTTGACATTAGACAACTCCCAGATTACAGATACGAGCTTGGCTACACTTGCGGGCTTAAAGAACCTAAAACAACTCAGCTTGTGCAACACCTCGATAACCGATGCTGGAATAGTACATCTTACGAAATTAAACAATTTGGAATACCTTTGCCTGAATAACACTGCCTTGTCCAGCGATGCCCTAAAGTCCCTAAAGCAGATGACTCATCTAAAATACCTTGGAGTTGTCGATACCGCACTTACACCCTCGGAATTACAAACATTGCGGTCTGTGAATCCGAAAATTGAAATAGAAAAGGTGCGGTCTGACGGCAACGATCATTGAGCTAAAGGTGGGCTGCGGAAAACGGGCCACCACTGATTTCGAGTGAGTAGCGATGGTAACAGCAGTACAAAATAAGGGGACGCAAAGGGGGGGGCGCACCAAAGTTGACATACATAGAGTTGCAAATTCATGTTGAGCAAGCCGATGCAAGGAGCGATGAATAATGAGGAATGATATTAATGAACTTATCGCGCGCGAGAAGAATTCGCTGCAAAAAGCGATAAGACTCGCACTCCTGACCGCGTGTGCCGGGTTGGCTGTCTTCGTCGCCGGATTGTTTAGCACAATAACTGCATCTGAAACACAATTTCCTACTCGTGGCGTCCTGCTTGCTTGTATCACGCTAGTCACGTCTTTCCTCTGGGCAAATTATTGTTCCGCGCTGAATTGTTATTCAATTTTCATATTCACATGCAACGCCCTTCGAGCCCTCGGCGACGAAGAGGAGCCGGAAAAGATACCATGAAAGTGCCGGGGGTCTCCAAGGGACACAAAGGTGACGGGCACCATAGTTGACGAGTTCAGGTGGACTGGTTAGATTTGTGGCATGCCACGAGTCGCACGACATGCTCCTGGAGGAACGGTTTTCCACGTCTTGAATTATGGTGCGGGTCGCCGCACCCTTTTTATTCAGGGGACTAGCACTTCGTCCGGTGCTGAGCAGTCGGCGAATACAACCTTGGCCTATGCAGCGTCCGAACGATTGGTTGCAGATCGTACACGGATGCAAAACGGAAGCGGAGTTGGCCGCGATCCGCCTTTGCGTCCGACGTGGTTGCCCGCATGGAAGTCCCGAGTGGGTGACTTCGACGGCCGCGCGACTTGGACGGGAGTCGACACTTCGATCGCGAGGACACCCGAAGAAAGCCAAATGACGCGGCCCAATCGTCTCTTGAATCACCACCCGACCGCATTTGCCCATCTTTGGTGCCTGTCAACTTTGCTCCGCCCACCTTTGCTCCGCCCCCTTATTCGATAAGCTATATCGAATTTCATGGCTACTCCCTCAATCCTCCCGCAATTGACCGAAATTGATCGAGTGCCGTTTGGAGGTCGTCGGCAATTTCGTCTGCTATCACGTCGGGTTCGGGCAAATCATCGGAATCCTCAAGGCTCTTGTCCTTGAGCCAGAATAGATCGAGATTCACCTTGTCCCGCTTGATTAGCTCCTCGTAATTGAACGCCCGCCATCTGCCTTCAGGGGTTTCTTCGCTCCATGTGGATTTTCGACGCTGGCGATTGCTGGGTTTGTAGCATTCAACGAACTCGTCCAGGTCGGCCCGCATGAGAGTGTTTTGCTTCAGCGTGAAGTGCATGTTGGTACGGAGATCGTACACCCAGAGCTTTTTGGTCCACGCCTTTTCCTGCGCGGGCTTGGCATCGAAGAACAGGACATTGGCCTTGACGCCCTGAGCGTAAAAAATGCCCGTGGGGAGCCGCAACAGGGTGTGAACGTCGCATTGCTGCATTAGATTCCGACGCACCGTTTCACCGGCCCCGCCCTCGAATAGCACGTTGTCAGGCACGACGATAGCGCATCGCGCATTGACTTTGAGCAACGTCTTGACGTGTTGCAGGAAATTCAGTTGTTTGTTCTTTGTCGTGACCCAGAAATCCTGCCGCTCATAGGCACTTTCGTCCTTCTCCAACTCGCCTTCTTCGGTGACGATGCTGATGCTCGACTTCTTCCCAAACGGTGGATTTGTTAGCACCATGCTATAGTGGGTACTGGGCGGACTGGCCAAGCTATCGGCCCCTGAGCGAATTGGGCAAGGTTCGGCGTCAATCCCGTGCAGGTAAAGGTTCATAATCGCCAGCCGCGCCGTGTTGGGAACAATGTCGGCTCCAAAGACAAATCCAGTCTTCAGGTGCTTCTTCTGGTCCTTATTCAACTCCTTGCCCTGGTGGTGGAGAACATAGTCGTGCGCGGACACCAGAAAGCCAGCCGTTCCACAGGCCGGATCAATGATCGTATCGTCGGCGGTAGGCTGCATCACAGCAACAATGCCCTTGATAAGCTCACGGGGCGTGA
>JANXOJ010000242.1 GCA_025353625.1 Planctomycetota bacterium
CCTTACGCCGAATTTTGGGGGGTCGCGGACGATAGCTGCCGTATAGAGTTGATAAATCAGGCACCGCCCGAGGTATGGCGCGATTTCCAGATAGTCGTTTCCAGACACCAGACAGCACTACTCGACTGGCTCTCGGGTCCAGAGGCCGACCATCACCCGACAAGAGAATATTTGGCGTTTTCCTTTATGCAACAAGCATTTGATTGGCCACGTTCGTGTATCTCTTAGCTTCTTTCTGATTCATAGTCGGTCATTCCCTCAGCCCCTCAGCCCCTCCAAGCCAAATATGGCGCAACGGAAACGAATTGAGAAATACAGGGACCGACTCGATATTAAGAACATCCCTTGGGATGGGACGACCTCGGCAAGAACGCCGGCGACGCTGGCCGGCTTATACCGGATATTATCGGGATCAGGAAGGATGGCACCATCGATGTCTACGAAATCGTTTCAAAAACTCAGAACAATGATGCAGACTTGAAATTACTCCGCGCGAAACTGGAGCGCATTGAGCAAGACATTCCGGCCGCCCAGCGCGGAAATATTCGAGTTATCAACCCCTATCAGAAACCATGAAGCAGCAAGACATACCGCCTCAAATTCACCAGCCGGTTTCGGATGAGTTCTCGGTTATCGCGTTCTATGGCATCGACCATTCGGCGGTAAATGTGAAGGAGACGCTTGCGCAGTATCTGGCACTGTTTGAAACCTTCGGCATCGCGCCCGACAAGTTCTCGCTAAGGTGGGGCAGCGAGCAAGGGAAGCTCTTGTCATTCTCATATAATTATAAGCGACTTTCACGCCTGGGATACGAGGGCGTCACCGATTACGAATTATACGCGACCGTTCCGGGAGCAAATTTATGGTGGAACGAGTGCTATCTCTCGGCTTCATACGAAGGAGTTGGTCCGAAAACCCACACCTGCATGACAATACGGCAATCCATTGCGTCGCTGGACGATCTCTTGAATAACGGGCTAGTCGCGAAGATCGCAGCAATCGTCCAACCGGCCTACGGCATTGGCTTCGTGAAGCCCGAATGGGTCGGTCCCAGCCTCTATGTCATCGGAATCACAATGGGCCCCCCCGGCTACGTCCCCCAGGGTGCTGAATATGAAGAGTGCCTCCGCATATGTCGATGGGGCGATATTGCCCTCTGGCAGGAACTTTACCGCCAAGGAATAATCCGCGACATCTATCCGCATAACTACTTGACGCAGCCACAACTTGCAATGCCTGTCGATGGTATTCCTCTGAATCATTGGATCGAGAGGGATCCAAGTCGCGGCACGCTAGTCCTTCTCACCGACCAAGTTTGGCTGTGGCACCTTGCACAGGAACAAATTGCCAATTTGCGTCCGGCGTTGCAGCAGGCCGGCATAATCTTCGACTGGCGACGCTATGTATGACGATTGGCGCGTACAATTGCGGTTGTTTCGACTGCATCCCGCAATTGCGCGTCGTTACAGCGGCAGCGGCCGCGTATGAAACAGGAACGCCAAATCCCGGTCGCGCACATGGGCATGTTCCTGCACTTCGCTACGACAATCGCTTTGGCGGAGGTGGGAAGAATATCGTACGGTTTGACGGCATCGAAGGTCAAACGTTAATTGACCGCAAGTTATCGTTCTTCGCGTCGGAAGATGCAAAAAATGCGTTAGTGCGGCAATCGGCGGCGATTAAACAGAATCCTGAGGGGATGAAGGGGGACAGGCGCGCTTGTTGACAAAGGGAAGCGATTAAGATAATTTCCAGGGATGCCGCGCGTCGCACGAGTTGCTCTGGGAGGGATGTTGTTTCACGTCTTGAATCGAGGCGCATGAAGGTGTTTGGCAAGGAGAAGGACTACGCGGCCTTCGAGGGCCTTCTGGAGGAAACGCTGGAGTCGCAGTCGTGGAAGCCATCCGTCGGATGTGTGCTGCGGGGCCAGCCGTACGGGGGCGAGGAGTGGGTTCGGCGAACTGCGGAACAACTCGGGCTGGAGTCGACGCTTCGGGCACCACACCGGCCCAGAAAGGTAGCACCGAGCAAATAACCATCCAGAAAAGCGAGCCCGCCCCCCTTACCCCCCCCCCTTAAGTGTAAAGTACTTCTTGGATTCAAACATGTTTATGAATACAACTGAATACCTGGGGTGGACGAGTCGCTCGGACCCTGCTAAGGACTTCAAGAAAATAGAGTTCCACTGATAGCGTGAGCTCGCCATCTGTAGTTGCCAATACAGGACTTGGCTGCTTATGCGCCTAGCGTTGGCTGGCTGATTGTCTCGAATCGAAGGAAACCCGCAATGTTTGCGTCTAGCAATCGAGTACCGCGTTTAACCGTCCGAGTCCCGGTAGGACAAATAATCAGAGGCTATCATTGTGCGCTGCTTGAACTATTAACATGTCTATGCTGTGCCGCTGCCGTTGCCGAGGGCAAGGATCATCCAGGTGTGCCTTCAATGGAGTTGGAGCGTTCTGCTGGAGTGCAACAGCGTGGGCTCCAGCTTCAATCGCGGGTCGTCAGCGAGGGTGGTTTGCCAACAGGGCCGTTCACAGTTATTCTTTCGATCCAGAACGTCGCCAGTCAGCCTATTGATTTCTTGCAAGTTCGCGGCGGTGAGCCCGTAGTATGGGTCCGGAATGAAATAGGGAAGCTTGTACGGCGTACACTTGAAGGAAGCGAATTGTATCGGCCGACGCTAGAACTTCCAGAGTTTTTCAGTTGGACGAACTGCGAGCTTGCGCCCGGTGAGGCTCGAGGATTCTCCGTCCCGTTCAGCGAGTACTTTGAATTGTCGCGCCCGGGCAAGTACACGGTCATTGCCGCCGCGCTTGTGAGGGCTAGGCATCTCGATCGAAAACTGGGTGATGCGCGAGAAGAGATAACAATCGTCTCAAAACCAGTGTCATTTGACGTAAGGTCTTCGGCTGTTGGCGTTGACGCGCGAGAAAGCAATCGCAGAGTAACCAAAAACGCTGAGCAGTCAAATGGCGAGCCACCATCCGATAAGGAATGGGCTGCAATCGCAGCACACGCGGGAAGGCGTATCCAGGGATGCGTTTTGGAGGTGATCGATTCGCCATTGTTGCCTGAACACGCTGAACTCATCGTCTCTCTGGTCTGCGAGGAGTCGGAAGATAGCAGATTTGGCGAACGGGTTGTAAGATACATTGACAAGAACAAAAATGAGTTTCACTTATTACTGAGAGACTCGCGCGGAGTGCCCGTGCCACGAACGCGCGAGGGCCGCGAACTTCGTCCTCAAACTGATCGTGAACGGTACTGGAAGGTTTTGCTTCCGGGCGATGCAATCGGTGCGATGGTTCCCGTCAAGAAATACTTTGATTTAAAGGAGACCGGTGATTATTGGTTATCGGTTTCGCTTCCTTCGCACCGGGAGGGGCAGCCGGACTGGGTTGCAATGCCGATCAAGTTTCATTATCAGGGTAGTGCTCCGCCGGTTAAGAGGCAAGGCACCGAATGAACGATTTGGATCTGAGCCTCCTTGAAACCGCGATCAGATTGAGCTGGAC
>JANXOJ010000258.1 GCA_025353625.1 Planctomycetota bacterium
GATTCCTGTTCCAGCGTGTTCATGACCGCACGCCGGGCCTTCTCCGCATCGGCCATGGAAGCGTCCTTGGAAACGGCCGCGTTGACCCGCTCAGTCACGTCCTCAATGCTCATCAAGACGTTCAACTCAAGATCGACGCACTTGACTTCTTCGTCGCGCGTTTTTGCATGGAAGCCGGTGGCAATATAGTTCTTTTCCTTCGTACCGAGCTTTTGCAGGTCGTCGGCACCGACGTGGTGGTTCGTCAGCACCAGCCCATCCGAGGAAACGAACGACCCCGATCCGCCCGAATTGAAGCGGACGCTCGACTTTTGCAGGTGCTCATACCACGCGGCGTCGGGCTCGAAGTGATACTTTTCCTTGAGCATCTTTTTCGGCGGATGATTGAACAGCCACATTCCATCGTCTCCCCAAATTGCCGCGGTTCCGCCAAAAAAGGTAGAGGCCCCCAGGGCCAAAACTGTTAAAACTCGGTAAGTGCGTCGGGTCGTACCGTCCATAAGATGCCGTCCTTCCTGGCCAAACAACGAATTTGTCGCGAAATCCACAAGCAAGAATCATAGCCGCAAAATGGCCGTTTGAAAAGTTGGGGTAAATTTCCCCGTCGAGCGTAACGCTTGACCGCTCCCGAATGCATGGTTTACACTGGCCTGATATGGAAAAGTCCCTCGATTGCCTGCTTTGTGGATCGTGTGTCGCCGACATTCTTTGTCGGCCGGTGCCGCTGGATGTTGCAATTGGCGGCGGAACCCTGATCCGCACCGAACCGCTGGAGGTCGTCACCGGCGGAATCGTCAACAATTCCGGCATCGCCATGGCGCGATTGGGGATGAAGGTCGGCGCATTCACCTACGTGGGCCGCGACGAATGGGCCAAACTGATTCGCGGTCGCCTGGAAAGAGAGGGGTTGGATTGTGCCGGCTTGCTGGAACATCCCACGATGCCGACCAGCACCACGGTGGTTCTCATCGACCCTAGCGGCGAACGGAGCTTTGCTCACTGCGTTGGTGCCCCCAAGTCGATGGACCGGCGGCTTTTTCTGGATCACCTCGACCTTTTTGCCCGCAGCCGCATGACTTTGATCGGCTACTATTCGCTCATGCCAAATCTGGAAGGCGACTTGGCCGAAGTTCTCGCCGCGATCCGCACGACCGGCTGCCAGACCGCTCTGGACTCGGCCGGCAGCGGTGGATCGATGCAGCCGCTCGACAAGTTGCTGCCCCATCTGGATGTCTATGTTCCCAGCCTGAACGAAGCCAGCAAGCAAACCGGGTTGGGCGAACCGCAGGCAATCATCGAACGTTTTCGCGGCTGCGGCGCACCGGGGCTATTGGGAGTCAAGCTCGGTTCCAAAGGTGTTTTATTAAGCCCAGCCGCGAACGAATATATTGAAATTTCCGTCGTTGCGCCGCCGGGGCCGATTGTTGATACCACGGGTGCCGGCGACTGTTTCTATGCCGGACTGCTGACGGGATTGTTGCGCGGTCTCGACATTCGTAGTGCGGGTATGCTCGGCGCTGCGGCTGGGGCGTGTTGCATCACGGCACTGGGGGCCTCGGCAGGCATACGAGGGTTTGAAGAAACGGCCAAGTTGGCGGGGATTGGATAACGGCACGGTCCTCGCATTGCACACACTACGGCCACGGACGCTTTGGCGGCAGTTCGCTTCCATGCTCGTCCGACGTGCTGCCAAAAATCGGATAAAAGATCACTATGAAGATACCTAAATTTTGGGCAAGGGCCACAGCCGAATCGACGACACCGCGCGGCGGGCCGGTGCGCTTTTCGTGTTGGCGCTCGTCCGATACCAGCGAAGCGGTGGCGCATCAGTCGGCACTCGCAGCGGCGCGGCGGATTCTCGACGCGTTTCTTCGCGGCAAGCGACTCGACCGCTACGAATATGGCTGCGTGCCGCTTCGCGAGGAGGTGCTCAATCGCCTCGAAGATCGCGACGGACGGTTGGTTGCCGTCGTCACCCGCAACGGTTACGGATCGCTGGTGCTCAATGCCGAGCGGGTGATGTTCATCGATGTCGATTTTCCCGAGACGAGCGTCGGCGAGGCGGCCAAATCGATGTTCAAGGGCCTTTTTGGCCGCAAGCAGAAATCGCCCGAAGAGGAGAAGGAAGAAAAGGCCAGGGCCGGCATCGATCGGTTCATGGAAGAGAACCCCGGCTGGGGAATGCGGCTCTACCGCACGTTCAACGGCTTTCGCGCGATCGTCACGCACGACATCATGGACCCGCAAAACACGGCGACAATCGATGTCTTAAAACAGATCGGCAGCGACCCGCTTTACATTCGCCTCTGCAAAGCCCAGGAATGCTTCCGCGCCCGACTGACGCCCAAGCCCTGGCGGTGCGGCTGCATGCCAAGCACGATGCGACATCCCATCGTCGATCCTAAACTCCTCCGCTGGCACGCAAGCTGGAAGGAAGACTACGAGACCCGCGCTGCCGAATTTGCCACCTGCCGCTTCGTGGCGTCGCTCGGAAATTCGCAGATTCACCCCGAGGTGGAACAGGTTCTTGAACTGCACGACTTCGCGACGAAGTGCAATGAAGCGACTGCGCTAGCGTAGACG
>JANXOJ010000276.1 GCA_025353625.1 Planctomycetota bacterium
GTGACGGTCACGCCGTCGTGCTCTTCGCCCGGTTCAAACGTATATTCCAGCGGCAATTCCCAGCTTCCTGCCGCCAACTGATCGGGAAAAGCCTCTTGCCGCACCTCGGTTCCTTCGCGAAGCAAGTCGGCCTGCGTCATCGTCAGCAGATCGATATTTTTCTGCGACTCGCGGAGCCAGCGGACGAGCGTGGCACCATCGTAAACTTGCTCGGGCAGGCGTCGCTCGTAAAACGCCATTCGCTCCCATTCGCTCAGCACGATATCGTGCCGCCGAACCTTGGCTTGCAACAACTCCATTTCGTCGAACAGCGTTTCGTTCTTCACGAGGAACGCCGGCTTCGGCTCGATATCGCCCTGCACGAGGCCATGTTCGATGAGGAGCTGCCGCGAGGCATCGGGGTCGATCGGCCCATAACGCATCGGCCGCCCGGCAACGATGGTCAGCCCGAAAAGTGTTAGCCGCTCCAAGGCGACGGCCGACGCCCACTTGCCATCCCATCGCAGGTCGCTATAGGTCCGCTTGATGAGATGCCCTGCCAGCGGTTCGATCCAACGGGGGTCGATCCGTCCGCAGCAACGCAGATAACGCCGCGTCGTTTCCAGCAGTTCGGCCGCAACGATCCACTTGGGCTTGCCGCGAAACGTGCCCGAGCCGGGCCATAGGTTTGCCTTCCCACCGCCGGGCACGTTGTAGTCGTGGGAGTCGCCGCGCGCGGCGATGCTGGAGAGGAGGCCGGCGAGGATGGCGCGGTGGATGTTGTCGTATTTGGGGTGCGCGGTAGGCGGGTTTTGGCCGTTGGCCTTGGGTCTTGGGTTTTCGGCAGTCGATGGTTTCCGTGCGATGGTCTTATTCTGCCCACTGCCCACCGACTGCCGACCGCTGTCTTCCACTTTCTCCAGCAACTCGCGATGCACGTCGAGCCATTCGCGCATCCGCACCAGCGAAAGGAAGTTCTGCCGACATGCCTTTTGAAGCTGACTCCGCGATAGCGTCTCTTTCAACTTGTGGTAGAAGTCCCAGAGCTTTACGAAGCTGAGAAAGTCGGACTGCTCGTCGGCGAATTGGGCGTGGCTGGCGTCGGCCGCTTGTTGCTTCTCGAGCGGCCGCTCGCGAGGGTCTTGCGTTTCCAGGGCGGCGGCGATGATGAGCATCTCGTGCAGGCAGCCCTCTTCCATCGCGGCCAAGATCATCCGTCCGATGCGTGGATCGACCGGCAGCCGACTCAAACGACGGCCAATCTCCGTCAATTCCTGCCGGTCGTCGGTCGCGCCGATCTCGAAGAGCGTGCGATAGCCGTCGCGCACCGCCTCGGGCTTGGGTGGGTCGATGAGCGGGAAGTCGTCCAGTTCGCCCAGCCGCAGCGACTTCATTTGCAAGATCACCGCGGCCAGGTTCGTCCGCTGTATTTCGGGCATCGTGAAGCGGTCGCGGGAGAGAAAGTCTGTTTCACTAAAGAGCCGCACGCACAGGCCGGGGCCGACGCGGCCGCAACGGCCTTTGCGCTGATCGGCGGATGCTTGCGAAATCGGCTCGATCGGCAGCCGCTGCGTTTTCGAGCGCGGCGAATAGCGGCTGATTCGCGCCGTGCCGGGATCGATCACGAAGCGAATGCGCGGCACGGTGAGCGACGACTCGGCAACGTTCGTGGCGATCACGATCCGCCGCTTGGGCCCCGGCTGGAAAATGCGTTGCTGCTCGGGGACCGAAAGCCGCGCGTAGAGCGGCAGAATTTCGGTCTCTTGGCCGGTGGCGTCGCCCGGCAGAGGCCGACTGCGGAGGGTCTTTGCCGTTTCGTGAATGTCGCGTTCGGTGGGCATGAAGATGAGCATGTCGCCGCGATCGATGCGGGCGACCTCCTCGGCGGCGGCGCGGACGGCGTCTTGCAGGTCCGGCTCGTTGCCCTCGTCGTCCGGCTCCATCGGCCGCCAAAGAAGGTCGACCGGATAGGTGCGGCCCGACACCTCCACGACCGGGGCGGGGCCGGCCGCCGTGGCGAAGTGTTCGGCGAATCGCGTCGCGTCGATGGTGGCGGAGGTGACGATCACGCGGAGGTCGGGCCGCTTCGGCAAGAGCCGTTTGAGGTAGCCGATGAGGAAATCGACGTTCAGCGATCTCTCGTGGGCCTCGTCGAGAATGATCGTATCGTATTGGTCGAAAAACGGGTCGCTTTGGGTTTCGGCCAGCAGGATGCCGTCGGTCATCAACTTGATGTAGGTCTGCGGACCCAGCGATTCGGAAAAGCGGACCTTGAAGCCAACCGCACGGCCCAGCGGCGATCCAAGCTCTTCGGCAATCCGCGCCGCCACGCTGCGCGCGGCGATGCGTCGCGGCTGCGTGTGGCCGATCGAGCCGGCGATGCCGCGCCCCAGCTCCAGACATATCTTAGGCAATTGCGTCGACTTGCCCGAACCGGTCTCGCCACAGACAATGACCACCTGATGGTCGCGAATTGCGGCGGCAATTTCTTCCCGCCGAGCGGAGATAGGTAGCTCATCATCGAAGGTCAGTTTGGGGACGCTCTTGCGGCGGAATTCGCACCGCGCGATCGATTGCCGCAACTCGGCTTCCCATCGAGCCAACCTTAGATCGTTCGGTTTGCCATCCCGTGCCGCCACTTCAATCGAACGCAGCCCATTTCGCAGCCGATGCCGGTCGGCAACCATCGCTTGGCGGATTTCAGTTTCGAGGTGGTCGAAGGTAGGCGACACGATGGTTCTAACTCATCTATCTGCGACTCGGTTCCGTGCCGCTCCATTCTACGGAGACTTGCCGACAACGGCAACGGCGGGGGCGGGCCAATCGTGCCGGCATACTCTCGTCATCGCAATGCCCATCGCCCACCACCCACTTCCAACCAGCTATCGGATAAGGCCCGGTAATTCTGGCGGCATGGGGGCGACATCCGTCTCCGCAAACGTCGTCGGCATCCGATCGATCAACAGGGAACGAGGAACGCGAGCGACGCGGGGGATTTCCGGCGGCATGGGGGCAATGCCGAGATCCTCGGCGGAAGACACTACATGTTGCCGCAGCGGAACCTGCGTCCGGGCAATGTGCGGGGGAACGCGTTGCGGCATCGGCATAGTGCCGAGGTCTTGCGGCGATCTGAAAGCTGGCAGAAATGGTATCGTCCGTTCGTGCTGAGCAATCGTCGGGCTTTCCGGGGGCATCGGCGCAATGCCAAGGTCTTGGGCTGTCTGACTGCGCTGCGGGGATGGCATCCGAGTACGCGAATCGACGGAAGGCAGAATCTCGCTCGGCAGAATCTCGCTCGGCAACGGTGCCAAACCAAGGTCCGTAGGTCTCGGTGCAACCCACGGTTCGGAGCTCGGTATCGGGCCAGTTGCCGTCGATACAGTTGCCGTCGATACAGTCGCCATCGATACGGGTGTCATCGGGACGGGGAACAACTCTGCCGAACTTGTCGAACGCGGCTGCGGCACAAGCGCGGGTGCCGCTGCGGCAGGTGGGTTTGCCACAGGGGGAACGACCGGTTCCGATTTTGGCACCGGTAGCGGCACGATCAGCGACGATACGGGCGACGATACGGGCGACGATACCGGCGAGACGGGTACGATTGGCTGATACGTAGCGGTCGTCGGCGACGGCAATATCGAGTTGCCTATCATCGTGGGCGAAACGTTTCGCGCCGGCGGTGGGCAGCCAATGCAGCCGTCGGGCCATTCTCGCCAGCACGTCGGGCGATAGGCATAGCAAGGCGCACAAAACGTGCCGCAAGCGTCGTCGTGACGATGATAGAAACTCGGGCTCGACTCCAACGGATAGCCCAGGCTCGGAAGCTTGCACGGATCGTCGATGCAACCGCCGCGTAGGCCGCCAATTCCGGTCAACAGAAGCAATGCGCCTGCCATCGTCGGGAGGAATGTCGGGAGGAATGTCCGCAGGAATCGCTTGCAGGCCATCTCGATCGAGGACTCGCCTAGCGGCGATATCCTATTCATAACCGGCAGCGGAAACCGAATTTTTTTGCTAGTGATGTTCATGGAGGACTCGTGCATTAAGCTACAAGGGAATTTATGGTGTACGGATTTAAGTTAGAAGTTCGATCTCGGGTTGCCACCGCCCGAAAGCACGGGGCCGCTGAAACGGGTCGCCGTACCGGCACCAAAGACGCTGAAGCCCATGATCCGTTCGGCGGGAGCAAGGAACTTGGCTAGCCCGTTGTCGAAGGCAACGTACTTGTCTTCCGCCACGAAAACGCGGTCGCCGGGCAGGAGCTGGAAGTTCGTGCCGGCTGAGGCGTGGGCCGTGATGGCATCCCATTCGACGGGCAGTATCTGGCATTGGCCGGGGCAGTCGCTCGGTCGGGCGATCCAAATCTGCTTCGAGGAAAGCTGGTTCAGGCCATTGATCTGCGAGATGGCATCCAGCACGGTCTCGTTGCCGGTGACCGGGAAGCGGTAAACGGCGTCGCCGAGTCCCGCGCCTTGCGTTACAACGTAGTAGACCTTGCTGTTGTAGGCCCAGACTTCCATCGATATTTCCGGCTCGTCGAGGTACTGCGAAAGGTATTGTTCGATGCAGAATTTGGCCTGGGGAAGCGTCATGCCGACGATCCGCACGCTTCCATAAATCCCAAGGGTGACGGTTCCATCGGGACCAACCAAGTGTTGGCCGGCGATTTGCTGCTTGCCGGCGATCTCCGCAAGACTGACCGTGACGACCGGCTCTTTGATCGTGCGGCGAAGGTGCTCGCGGATGGCGATCTCCGCTTCTTCGACCGTGAGGTGGGCCACGCTCACGGCACCGTATCGAGGTCCGAGGCGAACGACTCCGCCAGGCTCGATCTGACGCGTGCCCGCGATCGGCATGTCGGTTGGCGTGCCGAGTACCTGGATTGCAAGCACGTCGGACGTCTTCAAGCGATAGGGTGCTTTGGGGACGACGCGGACGGCTTCGATCAAGAGGATATCGGGCGGCTCGATAACGTACGGCGGTAAGACGGTCTTGCACAACTCGCGCGGCATAATCTGCGGCTGCATGACGTTGGACTCGACGGGCCGAGCCTCCGGACCGCAACAGCCGTTTGTTGCCAACAACAATCCTAATAACGCGATCGTGATCGAAGCAGTACGCATGATGTGCAGGGTATTTGAGAAACAACCGGGTTTAACGCTACATTGCGGGCTTCACGCATAATGAGTGCGCGACTTACTACTGCAAATTTCGTCAAAGGCGCAATAGCCACTGCATGAGAACGCACGTGTACAATCGGTATTGCCGGACCACGGTTGGTGTCGTGTCGCCTATCCCTAATCCGCTCGATTTAGCAGATGGATCTCTTATTCCTAGACCAACGATTGATTCGCTAAACAACGCCAAACGTGGGCAATGCCATGCCCCCCATTCGATTGGATGTGCGTTCCCAACGGGCGTCGCCTGCGCTACTTCGCGAAGAATCGCTACAATCGTTGGCGACATTCTTTTAGCCCATTAACGTGCAACCGCGTTAGCCGTTACCTTTGAACAGCCGTGGGTAGAGCGAGGGACAACCCACGGTTTTTTACGCGCAAGAAAATGTTAGCCGCTAATGCGGTAGCAATTTTAAGGTTCAACTGGCTCAAGAATGCGCGGGCCGTTGGCCTGCGGATTTTCGAGGCATAAGTCCAGTATCCAATGGTGGCTGCTTCCGAGAATGGTCCTCAGCTATACTGCCACGGTCTGGAGAAACGGAGTCCGGCTCTGCGGGGACGCAACCCGACAAGGGATATCCAGGCTCCAGTGCTCCAATGGCGGCTGAGGCCCTGGCCGGTACTCGATTGGCCGGGGGCCGTTTTGAGAATCCCATTGGACACGGGACATATTCCTCAAAAAATCCTCGCCGCGAAGCCGCTGTCTGCACAACAACTTACGTCCGCGCACCCTTCAGTCGGATGAACCTGAAATCAGTATATCCCGGCAAAAAACGGGGTCGATAGCCAATCCCGGTGGGAAAGCGATTAGCCCCGGGTCGCGCAGCGCACCCGGGGTTGGTCTGGCTCACCGTGGCGGCGAAGGACGCCCTAGCCGCGAGCGAGCGGCGGTCCTACAATGGGTGAGCTTAGCCAACGCCCTTTTCCATCCGGAGGCAAGGTCCGCATGACCGCGCAGATTCCCGCTGATTTTGCACCCTTTGTCGAGCGGATGGTGGCCGCACGCAGGTTTCTTACGGCCGAGGACGTGCTGGCCGAGGCCCTCCGGCTCTTGCAGGCCCGCGAGAGTTTGCGGCAGGAGGTGCGATCCGGCTTCGAGCAGTTGGATGCCGGCTTGGGAATCGATTCCGCAACCGTCTACCAACATGCCGAGGAGCACATCCGCGAAGTCGCCGTCCGCAAGCCAGGGACGAGCTGATGGCCCAAGTCATCTATTCTCCCGATGCTGAAGCCGACCTGCTCAGCCTCGCAACCTGGTTCGCCCACGAAAGGCCCGACGCTGCGGTGGGTCGCGCGGATTCGCGAAACGTGCGAGGTGCTGGCCACGCATGCCGATATGGGCGAAGATCGCCGCAGCTACGGTGTGCCCGGCTGCCGCTCGTTTTCCGTGGGAAACCATGTGATCTTCTTCCGCGCCATCCAGAGCGGGATTGCCGTCGCGCGGATCATGGACGGCCGTAGAGATCTGTAATTGAAAAAAGTGGAAACAAGAAGCTCCAGCCAGCCGCACGAACGGCACGCTAGTGCGTACAAGGGCTGACGAGCGAGATGGAGAAGGAAGGCTTTGGAACACTAATGACCTCTAATTCCTGAATTAGTGGAGATCAGCGGTCATTAGTGTTCCTGTTACGGAAGCCCGAAAGACGCGAGCGACACGAGAGACCAAAAAATCAAAAAATAAAGGAGTGAAAAACAAGAAGATGGGGTGCGGGAGAATGACCAATGACTAATGACCGAGGTTCAATGTTCATCAGTCATTGTACATTGAACATTGAACATTGAACCTTGAACATTGAACATTGAACCTTGAACATTGAACCTTTCCCCAGCCGCCGCGGGCGATAGGCGGCCGCCGCAACCGCCGCCGCGCCGCAAAGCGTTAATATTAAGGTCCCCGGCTCGGGCACGGGTAACGTGAGCGCGAAGACGGTGCCGTTGTTGTTGATACCGCCCGACGCTGTCATGCCAAAGAGCGTGGCGCCGCTCCTTACATTCTGCGGAACTAGGGCCGACGTTCCGGCGAGTCTTTGAGATTGTCTTGGGAGGCCTCGGGAGGGCGTCCAGGGCGGATGGAATCGAGCCAATCGAGATAGGCTTCGATTTCGTTCAAGGGCATTCGCAGGGAAAGGGCCGTCCGGACTGCTTCCGTCCGTTCGAGAAATGTGCCGGAATGCTCCAAGAGCAGTTTCGCAATTTCGTGGGCCATTTCGCAAAGCGCGATGAATTCAACGGAGATTCGGAAAGTTCTCGACCGCCATCTCTCATCAATGGGAGTTGGATGCCGTCGGCACGGTCGGTATATTGGCCGTTGCTTTGGATGCGGTCGGCCGAGGGGCCATCGGTCGCGACGTTGGCCGATTGTTGCCGCCATAATAATGCGAATAGCTCATGAATGTCGCCCCTTGCCCGGTCGGCAGCATTCCAGTCGCGGTTCCGAGCGGCTGCACGGCCTCATTGTTCAGGTTTTGCAGTCCCACTTCCTGGCGACGCAGCGCGGCGTTTTGCATTTGCAGCGTGTTGTTCAACTCCATCTGCGGTCGAACAAAGGTGTGATAATTGTCTAGCGCGCCGGTGTTGTTTTGCCAAAGTCCCAGCCAAGGACTGACGGTAGGACGCTGCGGCGTATAGGTGCTTTGGGCGACCGCCGACCGCGAGAAACCGGCTCCGCCGGACAGAATTACAACGAGGAGGAGAGTGTTGAAGCGGGTCATTCCGTGGAGCTCCGTGGTTTGGTTTTTTGATCTACTGCCGGATTGAGCAGAACGGGACGCCGACAAACCCATCGGTACTCTGTTATCGACATTCCTTTCGGAACGATTCGGGCGATTATTCCAACAAACGCCTAGCGGCAGCCTTTATGTATCGATTGTAGCAGTTAGGACCGCTTGAAACCGAGGAAATCGATCATCTTGACGTAGAGCCGGCGCGTCCGCTGCCAAATGTTCACCGCCGATATATTCGCTGAATCCGAGCCTTCGATCGGCCCCTCTTCTCGGGGCTGCAAGAGGAACTCGTGGCAAAATTTCTGTTCTCGCGGCGTTAGGGTGGCAAGGAAATCGTTAAGCGAATCGGTTATCACCTCGCGCGCGATACCTCTGCCCGCCGACTTCTGTCGCAATGAAGCCGCCTCCCGCTGTCGTCGACGAACTTCCGTGCGAATGTAGCGGTGGATGACATCGCGCGCCACCGCCCGCATGAACGTGATCAAAGATGCTTTCCGTGCGGGCTTGTAGCGTTCCAGTAGCTTGCCGTCGTTTTCAACCAAGGCGTACCAGACGCGAGCGGCAATTTCATCGACGAGATTCGCATCGCACAACGAGCCGAGCAAAATCCGTATGGAGCGACACAATCGATCGTGGTTCTGAGCGTAAATATCATTCCAGGCCGCCACGTCGCCGCGAACGCACCGCTGAGCCAAATCGAAATCGGCCGCCCGCCGCGCGATGAGGCGGTTCTCGGCCGCTTGGGATCGCACAACGCCGCAGTCTTCCGGCGGCTTTCTCGATGATGGCAGTCGTTTTTGCGTCAAAGCACCACCACCGTGAGTCGGAAGAAAAAGGCCGGAAAAAACCGCAAATACCTAGCACCATTATTGTCCAACCATGAAAAAAGTCAATTTACCAGAATCTTATTTTTTTGTGAAAATCGCTACGAAAGCTTGAAGAATGGGCGGAAAATGAGTGAGATAGCTCGGTTGGATTGCAGACTGCCCCCGCAGTATGGGTTGCCGGTGCTTGACATTTTCAAGTCGGCTGCAAATCATGACTAAGTTATCCGGTGGCATTCCTGACAGTCTCGCTTATGTATACTGACGCGGGGCGTTCGTATCGTAGGGATTGACGATTGACTTTCGCGACCAGAGAAAGTTACTCGAATTCATTTCCTCGTGAACGAGGGATAGTTGGCGGAATTCGCCGATGCAAGTGGTACGAAGCCGCTTTGCAAGCCATAACCATCTAATTGTAAGGGAGTTACAGAGAAGGGGTTGATCCAAGGCCGATAGTGGCCGTGCAACCCACGGGCACGGAGTGCGCGCGCGGTCGAGCCTTTTCGTCTCGCAATTTTTGCCGAGGGCATTTTGAGTTCTTTGGAGTCGGCCTTGCGATTGAATTTGTTGCAAACACTCCCCCTATCGCCCGAGCCAACCGCACCGTTGAAGCAAGGCGTTGCCGGCCCAGCGTATGTACGCTGCTTCGTGGCCTCGACGATCCTTCTGCCGATGGCCGCATGGTGCTATCTGCCAACCATTCATTCGCTGATAGGCACCTGGAATCGTGAGCCCGACTATTCGCACGGATTTCTCGTTGCCCCGCTGGGCCTGTTTTTCTTATGGGCACGTCGCGACCGCTATCCGGTCGAACAAGATTCGTATCGTTTCTGGGGATGGTCGCTCATTGCCGTCGGGTTGGCCATGCGTTGGGTGAGTGCCCGATATTACCTAGAAGCCCTCGATGGCTGGTCGATCCCAGTTTGGCTTGGTGGAGTAGTCGGCGTGCTGGCCGGATGGCGCGTTTTCCTCTGGACGCTGCCCTCCCTGGCGTTCCTGCTGTTGGCCGTGCCCTTGCCTTTTAGTGCCGAGAGGGCGATGAGCCTGCCGCTGCAACATATTGCCGCTGAGGTCAGTTGTTGGTTTTTGCAAATGATTGGCGAGCCGGCATTGGCGATGGGCAACACAATCATCGTCGGCGACCATCAACTCGAGGTCGAGCGGGCCTGCTCCGGACTGCGAATTTTCGTCGGCATTGCCGCGCTAGCCTACGCGTACGTCGTCTTGGTGCGGCGTACGTGGTGGGAAAAATGCCTGCTCTTGATCGCCGTGGTGCCCATCGCCTTGATCTCCAACGCCGCGAGGATTGTGGCGACCGCATATCTCTACCAGCATATATCTGTGGAAGCCGGCAAGAAGTTTACCCACGATGCGGCGGGCTGGGCCATGATCGTGCTTGCCGCCGCGCTTTTTGGACTGCTGCTTTGGTACTTGAAATGGCTGGTTCGCGAATTCGCGGTAGTGAGCGTCGGCGACTTGATCCGCCGCGACGCCGCGAACCGAGTGCCAACCGTTAAACCGTAAGGTCACCGAGATGTCTGAACCAACGAAACCATCGCCCGACGTTCCGAGTTTGCCTTCATCCGCGATGGGGCCGCGCAACTTCATTCCCGTGCCGCCGTCGCGCGTTAGCGTGGTGGGCATGCCCACGAAGATTCCGCCCGGACAAAGTGCTGAAAAAGGGGGGGGCCTTTCCTTCACGCTGAACGTCCTTCGTCGCTGGTGGCTGATTGCCGCGCCGTTGGGCCTGCTATTGGCGGCCGTCGCTTCGGCGGCCGTATGGATGCTTTTCGAGCCGCAATATCCGGCCGAGGCATGGCTCAAGATCGACGAACGGGCTCCCTATCTGGCATTCGAGAACAAGGGGGACGACACGCGGACCAAGTCGTTCTTTCAAACGCAAATCGAACTGATTCGCAGCCCGCTGGTGCTGGGCTCGGTCGTGCAGCAGGCGGAAATTGCCCGGCTGCCGGAGTTGCAACGTCGGCCCGATACGATTGCTTGGCTGGCGAAGCAAATCAAAGTCGCCGCGGTTGGCGATTCGGAACTTTTCAAGATCATTTACGCCAGCAATAACCCGGACGCCGCGGCCGCGATCGTCAATTCGATTACCGAGTCGTACTTCAAGCTTCGCGATCAATCCGACGCGGAACGGACGCAAAAGGTTGTCGATCTTCTGGAGAAGGAAAAGGCCAATCGGCTCAAGGAAGTCATTCGCTTGCGGCAAGACCTGGGCGACATGGCGCGGCAGTTGACCGGTCGTGAAACGTACTCGGCCAAGCCGGAGAGCGAGACGCCGGTGAAAAGTGCGCTGGCCGATTTGCAAAGCCGACTGGTGACCGCACAGGTTGAAAAAGCCGTGCTTGCCGCTCGGATCGAAGCGGCGGAGCACGAATCGCCGTCTAAAGCAGCCATCGCGGCAGCGATAGCCGGCGTGGAGGCCAAGCCGGTCGTCGCGAAATTCAGCCCTAGTGAAGCTGCCCTGCGCGACGCGATGATTGAAAAATCGCTGCTAGAGCGGCCGGAAGTCACCAAGGCCACCGAAGCCCTGGCGGCCAAAGAGGCACGGCAGAAAGAAATCGAAACGCGGATGACGGACGGCAAGAACGACGCGGTCTACAAGCAGCTTACCCAGGAGATCGGCGAGGATCACCAAGCGGCCGACGCCTTGAAGAAGTCGTTGCGAGCCACTTTGGAAAAGCAGACCGACGCCGCGCTGATCGCGCGGCGAAGCGAGCGAGAGAGCGCGGATTCCGACAAACGGCTCGACGAAGTGTCTCACATGAAGGCCGATCTCCAGGGGCGTCAAATCCTCGAAAAGCAACTGCAAACCGAATACGATAAAGAATTGCGAAATGCCAAGCAGTTCGGCGGCAATACGTTGGAGCTCGAGTTCAAGCACGACGAACTGGCGCGCGCGGAAAAGGTGTTTGAATTGATCGCGGCCCGATCGCTGCAACTTCAGACCGAACGGATGGCGCCCACGCGGGTTTCGCTGCTGCGCATGGCCGATGTGCCTAAGATGCCCGTCGAGCAATATCCGCTTAAGGGCCTCGCACTGGCAATTCTCGGCGGGCTCGGTCTGCCGTTTGGCTTGGCGTTTGGTTGGGAGCGTTTCGTGCGGCGTTTCGGCGGCGCGAACGACCTGCCGGAAACGCAAGGTCTGGCGATTGTGGGTGAAATCGCCAACATGCCGAGGCGCTTGCCGCCGCCGGGCCAAAACGGCTCAAAGCAAACCGAAGTCGAGTTCCGCGTTTACCAAGAGAGCATCGACAACCTGCAAACCACGCTTACGCTATCCGAGGATATCGGTGCCTTGCGGATCATCGCCGTAACGAGCGCGACGAGCAACGAAGGTAAGACGAGCATCGCTTCGCAGTTGGCCATGAGCCTCTCGCGTTCGATCAAGGAGCGCGTCCTCGTCATCGACGGCGATATGCGATCCCCCGACATCCATCGCGTTTTCCAGATCGAGCGCGACCCGGGCTTGGTGGGCGTGCTGACGAAGGCGTGTTCGCTGACGGATGCCATCGTCACGACCTGGAGCGATCGCATCCACTTCCTCCCGGCAGGCAAGCTGAAGCACAATCCGCTGGGCCTCTTGGCCGACGGTGCTTGGCCCGAGCTGCTCGCACAGATTCCGGACGAATACCGCTATGTGATCGTCGACACCCCGCCGATTCTAGCGGCGAGTGAAGCGCTCGTACTTGCCAAGGCAGCCGATGCGGCTCTGATTTGCACGATGCGCGATCGCAGTCGCACCGAACAGGTTGTCTTGGTTCACAGCCGTTTGAAGGCCGTTGGCGGCCGCCCCATCGGCGTCGTACTCAATGGAGTGCCGACGAAGAGCTACCTCTACCGCTATGGCAACTACGATTACCTTGCGAAGCATTAAGGTGCAAAAAACGAATACATGAACCCAAAGTCGTCCGACCCATGACCGAATTTGAATCTTCCGCCGATGCGCCGCCCACGCAGCGATACGTAAATCGTTCCGCGCTGTGGACGTCGATCGTTGGCCTCCTCGTATTGGCCGGTGCCGGCTACGGGTGGTATCGCTACTCGCTCAATCGCAATGCGAAAACGCTTTACGACTACGCCGAGCAATGCGCCGAAAAGAAGGACTACGCGAACGCTGCCGCACAGTTTGCCCGCTACGTGCAATTTCGTCCCGACGACGCGGCGGCCCGCGTGCGACTGGCTGAGACGTACGACCTTGCCTTTTCGAAACGAGGCCGCGTGCAACGCTCGATCGAGCTGTACCACGAGGCGTTGGGGATCGCGTCAGTAAAGCAGAACGCATCGATCCATTCCCGCTTAGGCGAGTTGCTGTTGGAGACGCACCAGTTTGTTGCCGCGACCGATGAGGCCGACGCGATTCTCAAGCGGGATGCCAAGAATGTGCAAGCGACCAATTTGCGTGCGAAGGCCCTTTACGGTCAGGCTCGCCAGGGTTCCTTCAAGGGCAAGCCCGCCGATATCGGAGCCGGTTTTGAAGCGGCCATCGCGCAAGACCCCGGCAATCGAGATACCGCAGTGTTACTGGCGCGAATTTACCGGGACGAACCGCAGTACCTCAGCGAGTCGGCCCACGCCCAACGTGCCCAACAGCGAGCAAAGTCGGCAGACGAAATCGTCGATAAGCTCGTTGCCGCGCATCCAGACCAGCCGGAAGGCCATTTGGCCCGCTATCAATACCGTCGGCAATACCATCTTCCGGGGGCGGAGGACGATTTGAAGGAAGCGCGGCGACTCGGTCCAGAAAATCTTGACGTTTTACTGGCTTCCGCCGAGGCACTTCGCAACGATGCGATGGCGGCGACGCGGTCACCCGCGACTGCCGGCAGCGGCCGCGTGGAGGACGAGTATCGATCGCTCCAGGAAGCGGCGCGTACGACCTATGAGAAAATCGTCGCCGTTGCCGCCGACGACTATCGCGGCTACTTGGGCTTGGGCGAAACGCAATGGGAGCTTGGTCCGCAACAAGCGGCGATCGATACCTGGCAGCGCGGTCTCGACGCGGCCCCCGCAGCCTCGACGCTGTTCGATATGCTGCTGGCCAACGGATTGATGGGCATGGGCCGGCTCGACGAGGCCGAAAAGCACCTCGACCGGCTCGCCAAGGATTTCGAGAAGCGCGATGCGGGGCAGATTCCGTCCGAAAGAGCCATCTTCGTGCGGAAGTATCAACTCCTTCGTGCGAATTGGTTGCGCGGCAAAAACCAACCTTTCAAGGCAATGGAATTGGCCCACGCCGCGGCGACCGGCACGACCGTTACACCGCAGGAAGTGGGCATCGCGCTCGATGCTTGGTCGGTTTTGGCGGAGACGTATATGTCCTTGGGCCGCTGGGCGGAGGCGGCCGATGCTTGCGAGAAGGCCGTGGAGTTGGCACCCAAGTCGCCCCGATATCGGGTAATGGCCGCGACCGCTTGGATGGAGGCCAACCGCCCCGATCGCGCGGTAAGCGATCTACGGCAAGCCTTGGCATTTGGCGACGGCGCGGACGTTCGCCTGGCTCTCGCAGCCGCTGTTTTACGGCAGACCATCGCGGCACCCAAAGCAAGCCGCGATTGGCCGGCCGTGCAAGCCGCCGTGGCGGATGTCCGGCTTGCCCATGCGAGGCAACCGATGAAGGAACCTTGGCGGCTGGCCTTTCTCGAAGCGGAACTTGCTCAAGCTCAAGCCGATTCTGAAGGTCGCCCAGCCGACGGGGTCCACGATGCGGCGGCCATTTATCGCGCCATCAAGCTCGATGAAAAGAGTCAAAAGGCTTTGCTGCCCGCGATCGCCATGGCCTTCGATCGGCTCGATCTTCACGACGATGCGGATCGAACCGTCGCGGCGTGGGAAAAGCTCGTTGCCCCGCCGCAAGCAAGATTGCTTCGCGCCCGATTGGCCGCTGGTCGCAAGAATTACGAAGCGGCGCGGCAACTCGTGCAAAGCAACGTGGAACGGCTTTCTCCCGCCGAGCGGTCTTCGGCCCAACGCTTCTCGATCCAATTGAGTCTGCTGGAACGCGATGCTCAAAAGGCTCGCACCGAGATCGATGCCCTGGCCGACTTCGGTCCTCGCGACTTGGAAATGCTCTTCACGTACGCTGAGTTGGCTGGCGAACAAAAGCAGCCCGCCGAAGTCGAGCGTTGCCGACAGAAGTTTATCGCGATTGAAGGCGACGGCAGTCGCTACGGACAATACCTTCAGGCCGGCAGCCTGCTGGCTCAAGCTTCATCCGCTACGCGGACGCCGTCATCCGACGACCCGCAGCTTCATGCCGCCCGCGAGATCATCGATCGCCTCACGCATCAGAATCCGGAATGGCCTGCCGGCCTCGTCCTGCATGCTCGCCTGCTTGAGGCGGAAGGCCGTGGCGACGAAGCGATGAATGCCTACGGCGAAGCGATTCGGCACGGCGCGACGAACGTGGGCCCCTACGAACGACTGATCGATCTCTTGAGCCGCGCCGGTCGAAATGCTGAAGCCGAAGGCTACCTCGACGCATTGCGGGAACGGAGCGTTGCCTCGGAAGGCACCGACACCTTGCAAGCGCAATTGATGGCCCGCCGCGGCGAACGCGACAAGGCCCTGGAAATCATTCGCCGCGAGGCGAAGCAAAATCCGAAGAACGCGGCGATACAGCTTTCACTCGGGCAGATGCTGATGGCAACGAATCAATCGACCGAAGCTGTGGCGGCGTTTCAACGGGCCGTTGATCTTGCCCCGGATAGCCTCCAAGCGATGCGCGCCCTGGCACTTGGATTTATCGAAACCAAGCAGCCGGAGCCGGCCCGCCAACTCCTGGCAAAACTTGCCGACCGCAAGGAAATCCCCGAGGTCCAAAAGCAACTGGTGATCGCGGAGGTGGATGAAATTCTCGGCGACAAGAAATTGGCCCTCGAGCACTATCGGGCGGCCTGCGACGTCCCGCCGCCCGATCCGGCGACGCGCCTTCGCATGGTCGAATTTCTGCTGCGTTCGTCGGAGAAGGAGGATTCGGCGGCAGGCGAGAAGCTCTTGCGAGCCATCGTTGCCGACTCGCCCAATTATTCCTCGGCGCGGCGACTGCTGGCCGGCCTGCTTTCCGCGCGCGGCGGCGAGGCGTCGTGGAAAGAGGCCCGCGACTTATTGCACGAGTCACCCGGTGCGATGGAATCTTCGGCATCCACCCGCCGCATGGACGCCCTCTTGCTGCTTCGTCGCGGTGGAGCGGTAAACCGGCAGCAGGCTCGGCAGATTCTCAACGAGTTGGTCCTCCGCCCGGACGCGGACATGAACGATCGCTTGTTGTTGGCAAGACTTGAGGACGAAGCGGGTCGCGTGGAGCAGGCCCGTGCCCAGTATGTGGTCGTGGCGTCGCGCAAGGAACCGCCCGCGGATCAATTGCTGGCCTATTGCGACTTTCTCTTGCGGCACGGCCCTGCCGAAGAGGCCGACGTTCAGATTCGACGTCTGGAGAAGCTTTCGGCGGATGATCCGGCCAGTCTTGCGGCGCGGGTTCGCTGGCTGCATGCACGGCACCGCGACGGCGAGATTGGCCCCTTGGTGGAAGCCGCTGCCCAACGGCGGCAGAAAGCGGTCGGCACTGGCTCCGCTGAAAAGGCTCGGCAATTTATGGCCAACGGCGCACTCTACGAGTTGTGTGAACAGTTCCCCGCCGCCGAACGCTGGTATCGTCTTTTGCTGGAAGCGCAGCCCGAAAGTTTTGAGCCGCTGGCGATCATCCTCGCCAAGCAGAAGCGGGGCAGTGCAGCGGTGACGGTCTGCCTGGACGCCGCGAAGCACACCCCTTCGCCGCGCGCGGCTCTGGCCGCTTGCACGCTGCGCGCGACAAACCAGATCGAAGAGAAAGATTTCCAGGCAGCCGACGCACTGGTCGCGGCCGCGAAGAAAGAGAAGCCCGAGCCGCAGTTTGTGGCGATGCTCGCCGCCGTACGAGTTCTCCAAGACCGCGTGGAAGAAGCGATCGCGCTGTATCGCGAGGCCCTGGCCGCCGAGCCGGAAAACGTTCGCACCATGAATAACTTGGCAACGCTCCTCGGCGAGCAACCGGCGCATGCCAAAGAGGCGCTGGAATTTATCGATCGCGCCATCCAATCGGCGGGACCGCAAGGCTGGCTGCTGGAAACCAAGGGCGAAATACTGCTCCGCCAAGGTCGCGGCGAGGAGGCACTCGCGATGCTGCAAGAAGCCGCATCCTCCGCCGACCCCGATCCCCGCATGTTGCTGCATCTGGCCCAGGCCTACGACTTGGCGGGCAAGCCGGATCGAGCGCGCAAAGCTCTCGAAGACGCTCGCCGGCAGAAACTTTCAGAGCAAATTCTAACGCCGGCCGACCGAAAACTGATTAAGGACTTGGAAGAAAAACTGTAGGACGAAAGCATTATTGCCGCGATGTCTCGGTTACGCTTTATCTTAACGCTTGCTCTCGTCGTTGCCGTAACGGTCTCCACGGCCTTGGTGCAAGGCCGTATGCGCCACCGCTGGGGGACCACGGACGCCGTCCGCACGACGGCCGCTTTGATGCAAGAGCTCCCCCAGCAGTTCGGCGATTGGCGGATGACGGATTCCAGCAGGCTCGACGAAGAGAGCCGAAACCAGCTCGAATGTTTGAGCGAAATGGTCCGCACCTATACGAATGCGAAATCGGGCGAGAAAGTCACGCTCTTATTTATCCTCGGCCCCACGGGGCCGACTGCAGCACACACGCCGGAGGTCTGCATTGGAGAGCGCGACTTTGCGCCGTTGGGCGACCGCCGCGAGGTTGCCGCTGGGCAGGGAAGCGATCGGTTTTGGAACAAACGATTCAAATCGAAGAAACTTCACGGTGAATCGTTGAGCGTCTATTGGGCTTGGAACGCAGACGGAATCTGGAAGGCCCCCAAGGATGCTCGCTATGCGTTTGTAGGAATTCCGTTCCTCTACAAAGCTCAGGTAACGTGCGGATTTCGCGGTCCTTGGGACGGCGAGACAAGCGTCCGCGAGGCGGACGCCGGCCAAAGGTTCCTGGCCGACTTCGTGACCGTGGCGGCGAAATGCGTCGTCGCAAACATCAAAGATTAAGCACCCCGTTCGAGGAGATTTGTCATGTCATCGACGACCAGCACCGCATCCGACACCGACCAATTTCGGCGCGACGATGGGCCGGAACGCGCGGCAAATGCTGCCATCCAAAGCGCAGGCTATTTTCGCTGGAAAATTATTCTGGACGCAGCAATTGCCTCCTTGCTCCTCATCCCGGCATGCGCCGTAATCGTTCCCCTAATGCTGCTGGTCCGCATCACTTCACCAGGTCCGGGAATCTACCGCCAACGTCGCGCTGGGCGTAATGGCGGCAGCTTCACGATCTATAAGATTCGCACCATGCGCGTGGATGCCGAGACTGCCAGCGGGCCGGTCTGGACGCAGCCGCGCGATGCCCGCATAACGTTCGTCGGAAGCATCCTGCGGAAGATGCATCTCGACGAACTGCCGCAGATATTCAATGTGCTGCGCGGCCAGATGTCGTTCGTCGGCCCCCGGCCCGAACGGCCCGAGTTCGTGCGCGTGCTTTCCGAAGCCGTGCCGCGTTACCGCGATCGTCTCGTCGTACGGCCGGGCATTACCGGTCTGGCCCAAATCAATCTTCCTCCGGACACCGACCTGACGAGCGTCCGCCGCAAGGTGGCGCTCGACTTGGACTATATCGAACGCGGCAGCTTGTGGCTCGACGCTCGGCTGTTGCTTTGCACCGGCTTGAGATTGTTCAAAGTGCATGAAGGTTTCCTGACCTGGATGCTCGCTTTGCGGCGTCCGCAACTGCTCGCCACGATTGAAGCGTCCGATGACTGGGGGCCGGAGGAAGCGACGCCGGCGACGATTCTATTGCAAGCGGCCCAAGCGTCATCCAACGGCGAGGCCCATGAGGTGCTTAGGTCGTTGATGGCAAAGAAGCCCCATTAACTATTTTCGCCTACTCCTCTCGCGGAGCAAGGCGACGACGCTACCCCTGCCAACGTGGAAATCCTCAACGCATTTACCGTCGAAGTCGAAGAGCACTTTCAGGTCTCGGCCTTTGAGTCGACGATTTCGCGCGACCAATGGGCGAGCTTTCCCAGTCGCGTGGTTGCCAATACGCGGCGGCTTCTGGCCTTGCTCGATCGCCGTGCCGTTAAAGCGACTTTCTTCGTTCTCGGCTGGACCGCCAAGCGGCATCCGGCGTTGGTCCGCGAGATTGAAGCTGCCGGCCACGAAATCGCCTCGCACGGTTTCTGGCATCGCCTCGTTTACGACCAAACGCCCGACGAATTCCGCGAGGATATCCGCTTGGGCCGCGATGTGTTGCAAGATATCGTCGGCCACCGCGTGACGACCTATCGCGCGCCGAGTTTCTCGATCACGCGGCGATCCATGTGGGCTCGGGAGATCCTCGTTGAAGAGGACTTCGAGGTCGATTCGAGCGTCTTCCCCGTCCACCACGACCGCTACGGCGTCCCAGATGCTCCCCTGGACATCCATTGCATCGATACGCCTGCCGGGCCGCTATGGGAGTTTCCGCCGTCGGTCGCACGGATCGGCGGACTGCGGCTGCCGGTGGGCGGCGGTTACTTTCGCCTCTACCCGCTCCGCTGGACGTTCGCGCTGTTGCGACGCATCCATCGCGTCGACCGGCGACCGTTCATGTTCTACATGCACCCTTGGGAAGTCGATCCCGATCAGCCGCGGATCTCGGTCGCGTCGTGGCGTTCCCGCTTCCGGCATTACGTCGGACTGGCATCGACCGAACGCAAGCTCGAGCGACTGCTTGCCGAATTTCGCTTTGGCCGCGTCCGCGACGTAATGCAAGCCGGCACGCCGCACCTTCGTCAATTGACTGCACCCGCATGACGATTTCCACCTCCATCGCACCGCGCGATTCCGATACCGCAGAAAGCGTTCGCGAGGGTCGCAGTCGGCTTTATCTTTCACGTTTTGCCGGCGGCGAATGGCGGGCACCCATCTTCCGCGATATGGTTCTGGACGATGCCGCAAATCGGGGGACCGGGCTGACGTTCGTCGATATCGGCTGCGGTCGCGGTTTTGACGGCGATATTCGCTTGCAGCGCTCGCTTGCCGAAAAATGCCGGCGGTATATCGGCATCGAGCCCGACCGGGGCATCGCGCTGGGCCCCCATTTTACCGAGACCTATCGGTGTCCGTTGGAAGAAGCTCTCGTCGAACGGGACTCCGTCGATGTCGCGTTCGCGGTCATGGTGCTGGAACACTTGGCGGAACCGCGCAGCTTCTTCGACCAGGTATTTCGCATCCTGAAACCGGGCGGCCTGTTTTGGGGCTTCACGATGGATGCTCGTCACTTCTTCTGTTGGATATCCCAACTCATGGAGTCGATGCACCTGAAGGATATCTACTTGAATCGAGCCCTCGGCAAGCGGGGCGTCGAACGCTACGAGAATTATCCAACGTTCTATCGGGCAAACTCGCCGGCAAAAATCGCGTCGGCGGCTGCGGCCTTCCGTTCGAGTACGTTTTTATCGTTCGCGCGGATCGGGCAACTCGATAATTACACGCCACAATTCTTGCGTCCGGCCATGCATCTCTTGGATCGGACTTTGATGTCGTTGCGATGCCCTGGATCGGTCCTGGCAATTCGATTGCAAAAGTGACGCCACCCAGCCTAGCATCGATAACCGTTATTGTGCCCGTGCGGAACGAGGCACGGTTCATCGCGCGGACGCTGGAGTGTCTCTTGGCACAAGACTACGATCCCGCCAGGTTTGAGATTTTGGTGATCGATGGCGGCTCGAGCGATGGCACGCAGGAAATCGTTTCCAACTTTGCAATCAAACATGCGAATCTGCGGCTCCTGCGTAATCCGCGACAGCTTTCCAGCGCGGCGCGGAACGTCGGCATCCGCCACGCACGAGGCGAAATTGTTTTGTTGATCGACGGACATTGCGAATTGCACGACCGGCTTTATCTGCAAAAACTCACTGCGGCCTTCGAGCGCAGTGGTGCCGATGCCTTGGGACGCCCGCAGCCGCTCGACGTTTCCGACGCGAATTCGTTCCAGGCGGCCCTCGCCGCGGCACGCAATTCGCGGCTGGGCCACCATCCCGATTCGTTTATCTATTCCGCTGCGGAACGCTTCGTTCCGGCCAAGAGCGTTGCCGCGGCCTATCGCCGCCAGGTCTTCGAGCAAATCGGCACCTTCGACGAACGATTCGATGCCTGCGAGGACGTCGAGTTCAATCATCGCCTCGACCGGGCCGGTTTGCGATGTTTTTTCACGCCGGAGGCGGCCGTCGCCTACGTGCCGCGAAACAGCCTCGGCGGCTTGTTTCGCCAATTGACGCGCTACGGTCGGGGCCGCATTCGCCTGTTGCGAAAGCATCGCGATACTTTTTCGCTCGGCTCGATGGTCCCTTTAGCGTTCGTAGTCGGCCTCGTTGTCGGCGGCGCGCTCAGTCTGGTATCGAAGTGGGTGGCCCTCGCTTACCTGGCCACCCTGCTTCTCTACGCGGCAATCGTCCTCGGCACGTCGCTGGCCATTGCCTTCCGCCGCAGCCGCCTCGCGAACGAGCGCAATCCGGCCCTGCTCGTTTGGCTGCCGCTGCTCTTCGCGACAATCCACGTTGCCTCCGGCACGGGCATGATCTTGGAATTGCTCGCCCCGGCACCTTCCATCCGAGCCATCGCCGAGGAGTCGTTGGACCGTGGCAACTGAACCTTCGCGCGCATTGCATGTGGCCGTCATCGACGAGGAGCTTCCCTACCCGCAAAATTCGGGCAAGCGGATTCGCACGCTCAACCTGCTGCGGCCGTTGGCGCGCCGGCATCGCATCACCTACCTGGCGTATCGCGGTGCCGATGAAGCCGAAACCCGCGCGGCCGCCGACTTTCTTATCGAAGAAGGCATTACGCCGGTACTCATCGATCGCGTATTGCCGTCCAAGGCGGGAGCGGCCTTCTATGGCCGGCTGATGTGGAATCTACTTTCGTCGCTGCCTTACTCGGTGCAAGTTCACAACAGTCGGGCTTTGCAAAACGCGATTCGCCAAGTGGCCGCCGAGCATAAGATCGATCTTTGGCAGTGCGAGTGGACGCCCTACGGCCACAGCCTTGCGCACGTTGCGCCGGGGCCTTGGGTCGCCATGGCTCACAATGTCGAGACGAAGATTTGGCAGCGTTACGGCGAGAGTGAGTCGAACTTGTTGAAGCGCGGCTATATCAGGGTGCAACGCCGCAAGTTCGAGCGGTTTGAACGCCGCATGTTTGCCCTGGCCGATCGGACGATTGCCGTCAGCTCGTCCGACGCTCGCATTGCCGAGCAGCAGTTCGGTGCCCGCGATGTGGCGATCGTCGATAACGGCGTCGATGTGGCCCACTTCCACCCCGACGGCTCGACCCGCGATCCGCATCGCGTGCTGTTCCTAGGCAGCCTCGATTGGCGGCCGAATCTCGACGCTGCGACGCAGCTCTTGGATCATATTTTTCCCGAGGTCTTGGCCCAGGAACCTCGCGCAAGGCTCTCCCTCGTTGGGCGCAAGCCTCCACGATGGCTCGTGAAGCGGGCGGCGGAGAGTCCCCGCGTGGAACTTATCGCCGACGTGCCGGATGTGCGGCCCTACCTCCGCGCGTGCGGCACGATGACGGTCCCACTGCGGATCGGCGGCGGGTCGCGACTGAAGATTATTGAAGCCCTGGCGGCCGAGTGTCCCGTCATTTCCACGTCGATTGGCGCCGAAGGCTTGAATCTCACGCCGGGTGCCCATTACACCGAGGCAAACTCCGACCGTGAAATGGCGGCGGCGATCGTCGATGCCGTGCGGCGACCCGAGCATCAACGCGCGATTGCTCGGCAAGGCCGGCAAGTCGTCGTGGAGCATCACGACTGGTCGATCCTGGCCCGGCGGCTCGAGACGCTTTGGCTGACCCATGCGGGGACCGATTCGCTTGGAAGCTGATACGACGGTAATTCACCTGACCTCCTCGCGTTTCTTTGGGGGGCCCGAGCGCCAGATGCTGGGGCTGGCCCAAAGCCTATCGAACGACTACCGGACGGCGTTCGTCTCCTTCTCGGAGACGGGGCTCTGCAAGTCGTTTCTCGATGAAGTACGTCGTGCCGGTTTTGAAGGCATCATGCTTTCTTGCGATACGCCGCGACTCATCGCCGCCACAAAAGAATTGACCGACGTACTCCGAAATCTCGGCGCCACAATCGTCTGCTGCCACGGCTACAAGGCCAACGCGTTGGGGATTATCGCCGCGCGGCGGATCGGCATCCCCGCAATTGCCATCTCCCGGGGCTGGACCGGCGAAAACCTGCGGATTCGGATGTATGAGTTCCTCGATCGGCGAATCATCCAGCGCATGGATAGGGTCGTATCCGTTTCTCACGCTCAAGCGCGACGGGTTCGCGCTGCCGGAGTCCGCGACGACAAGATCGCCGTCATCCATAACGCGATCCGACCGGAGCGGTTCGCTACTCCCGACCCAGCCTCTCGGGCCGACCTCATCGGCATGTTCCCCGAACCGCCCGCGATCGTCGTCGGTGCTGCCGGCCGGCTCAGTCCCGAAAAAGGTTTTGATATCTTGATCGCCGCCGCAGCCAGGCTACTCAACGCGCCCCTCAACGGCTTCGGGAATGGGACGGCGAACCGCTCGCCGGGAGCAGATCGAGACCTCGGCTTTATCCTCTTTGGCGACGGCTCCTTGCGCGACGCACTGGCCCGCCAGATTGCTTCGTGCGGCTTGGAGAACCGCATTATACTCGCGGGGTTCCGCCCGGACCTCGATCGGTACCTGCCGCACCTCGATTTGTTCGTGCAATCTTCGCATACCGAGGGCTTGCCGAACGTCCTCCTCGAAGCGCAGGCGGCAAATGTGCCGGTGATTGCCACGAATGTCGGCGGAACGCCGGAAGTGATCGACGACGGCCGCAGCGGCTATCTCGTTCCGCCGGGCGATGCCGCCGCGCTCGCCGATCGGATCGCGCACCTGCTCGCCGATCGACCAACGCGCGACGCATTCCGCCGACGGGGCCGCGCCGACGTAGAGGATCGGTTTTCATTTGCCGCGCAGGCGCGCGACTACGAAAACCTTTTCGCCGCGATCCTGGGGAAGGCGCCCCCCGCGCCGCCCCCCGCATTTCACGCCAAACAATCGGCGGGCACATTTTGAAAACGGTTCTCCGCGAAAAGATCGCCACCGTCCCCTTGGCCAGAGGCACTTATCGAGGATTGATTTCCTGCGTCCATAGGTCTGGTCTTCCGGCTCTTTGGCGAACGGTTGCCGGGCGGCGGCGCGCGATCCTAACGTTCCATCGTTTGCGTCCCGTCGGCGAATCGGCCGATCCTTTCGATACGTGCCCAAGCGTGTCGGTCGATTACTTTCGTGCGTTGGTTCGGTCCCTGAGCGAAAGGTTTACCGTACTTCCCTTGCAAGAACTTTGCGGTTATGCGGGCAAGGCACCCGCTGCCGCAATCACGTTCGACGACGGATGGCGCGACAACTACGAGTTGGCATTTCCCATTCTTCGCGAATTGAATCTGCCCGCAACGATCTTCATTACGACCGGCAAGATTGGTGCTTCGCAACCCTTCTGGCAACAGAGCTTGGGGCGAGCATTTCGGTCGGCCCAGGAATGTCTCGACGGCCCCGAAGGGGACGCGGGCCGAGCGGCACTTGCATTACGAACGGCCCTCCAAATCCGAGAGGGAACGCAGCTAACGTCGTCGCGATACCGCCAAACCGTCCTCCTCTGGAAGAAACTCCCAAGTGGCCAACGCGATCGGCTTTTGCGGGATGCAGTTCGCACGAATCCAGCCGTCGAGCAGCGGCGTTGCTTTCTCAATGCCGATGAAATTCGCGAGATGGCTGTAGTGGGCATCGACTTCGGATCGCACACCGTCAATCACCCCATTTTGCCGCTGGAAAGCCCCGCCACGGTCGAGTGCGAGTTAGCGGAGAGCAAGGCCAAGCTGAATCTTCTTCTCGGTAAACCGATCGACATGTTAGCCTATCCGAACGGACAGCACTCGGCGGAAATTCGCGATTGTGCCCGTTCGCTCGGATATCGGATTGGCTGTACGACGCAAGGACGGTGGTTGTCGGCAAGGGAGGATGCGTTGCGTCTTCCCCGCTTGGAATTTTCGAGCAACGACGTCGAGTTCGCGAGCCAATTTGAGCGCGAGTTGTTTGGGTCGCGCGGCCGAACGCGCCCCCGCCAAGGCGATGTGCGGCGCGGCCTAAGTGCGGCAACGCATCGAGGCTCCGCGCGACCGGCCCCGTTTGGCCCCACGGGGGACGAGGGCAACCGCACCAAGATTCTCTTTCTCATCGACGACTTTGTCGGCCCCGAGGGGGGCACCGAACAGCACCTTCTCTTTCTGCAACGCGAATTGCCGCGCGACCACTTCGACCTGCACTTTGGCGTGCTCACACGTCTGCAGCGCATCCATCCCGATGATTTCCCCGTCCCGCCGGTCATGTTCAATGGAGATAACTCCGGCCTCCGTGGGGCGAAGCAGCGACTCGGCCAACTTAGCCAATTCATCAAATCGCACGAGATTGATGTCGTGCATGCCTTCTTCCTCACGAGCGAATTGTACGCCTGCCTTGCGGTCAAGTTGGCCGGTCGAGGCAAGGTATTGGGCGTCCGCCGCAATATCGGCTATTGGCATACCTGGCGGAGCCGTTGGCTGACGCGCTTCGTGAGCCTCCTCGGGGCCAAGTATGCCGCGAACTGCGCGGCGGCACGCGAGTTCGCCGCCAAGGCGGAGTGGATTTCGCGCAGCCGCATGGCCTTGATTCCCAACCCCGCTCCGGAAGAACGGCTGCAAGACGGCTTGGCGAATCTTGCCTCGCGCGGTTCGCTGGGCATTGCCGAGGGTGAAAGAGTCGTCGGCATGGTTGGCACCGTTCGACGCATCAAGGACTACTCTAACTTTCTACATGCCGCGCGGCGGGTACTCGACGACCACCCGCGCACCAAGTTTTTCGTCATCGGTACGGAAGAGCCCGACTACAAGGCCGAAATGGTTCAGCTTGCACGGTCACTCGGAATCGATCGGCAAGTCTCTTGGCTGGGTCCGATGCCCAACCCTCTGCGGGTGGTTCCACGGTTCGATGTGGCCGTGCTTTCCAGCCAATCGGAAGCAATGTCGAATGCGATCGTGGAGTACATGGCGGCAGGCGTTGCCATCGTGGCGACTAACGTCGGCGGTACGGGCGAACTGCTGGGACCGCTGGCAGCGGAATCCCTCGTCCCAGCGGAAGACCCCGCTGCCCTGGCAAGCCGCGTTTGCCGATTCTTGGCGGATGCGACGTTGCGCGAGACATTTGGCCGCAATGCACGCCTCCGCGCCGAGACGGTTTTCTCGCAGAAAAGAATCCTTGCTCAGTACGAAGAGTTGTACGCTCAGATTATCGCGGGAGTGAAGAATTTAGCAGTCAGCACTGCGGATTAAATGACGGTCGCTCTTTTCCCATGAGGAGGTTGGCGGCAATCTTGCGGCCAATTAAAGTACAACCGCGTTAGCAAAGGCAGCAAGACACTATCATCCGAAGACGACGCGCTGCACGGAACGAGCGAATGGGACCGCATGAGCCATCCCCCTCCCACGCCCCCAATCGCTTACGGCAGATTCC
>JANXOJ010000326.1 GCA_025353625.1 Planctomycetota bacterium
ACTGCGATTGATTCGGCCGCCGTGATCCTCTTCATCGTCGACACCCGCGAAGGTCTGACGCCGCTGGATAGCAAAGTGGCCGAACGGCTCCGCTACGTCCAGGTGCCGGTGATTTGCGTCGCCAATAAGACCGACCACGCCGGGCTGGAGAGCCAAGCCGACGAATTCTACAAGTTGGGCCGCAAGCTCGTCCGCACCAGCACGCACGAAAGCCGCGGCAAGGATGAGTTGCTGGAAGCCGTCCTAGAGAAACTGCCGCCGCTGGACGACAACGACACGCCGCCCGAACTGGGCGTGATGAAGGTCGCCATCGTTGGCCGCCGCAACACGGGCAAGAGTACGCTCGTCAATACGCTGGCCCAAGCCGAGCGGGTGATCGTCAGTGAAATTCCCGGCACGACCCGCGATTCGATCGACGTTCGCTACGAACTCGACGGCAAGTCGTTCGTCGCCATCGACACGCCCGGCTTCCGCAGAAACAACGCCATCACGACCGACATCGATTTTTATAGCACGCACCGCGCCCAGCGGGCGATCCGCCGCGCCGATGTCGTATTGCTTTTCTTCGATGCTTCGCAGCGGATCAGCAAGGTCGATAAGCAGCTTTGCGACTACGTTTCCCAACAGTACAAGCCGTGCATTTTCGTGGTCAACAAGTGGGATCTCATGGCAGACACGATGCCGATCGAAAAGTGGGTGAAGTATCTCCGCGACACGTTCCGCACGATGCTCTACGTGCCGATTGCCTTCATCACCGGCCAGACCGGAAAAAACGTGAAGGCGATGTTGAACCACGCTCAGATGCTCTACAAGCAGTCGATGATCCGGCTATCGACCGCGCGGCTCAATAAGCTCTTGCGCGCCGCCATCGAACGCAACCCGCCGCCGACGCATCAGAACCGCCGGGCAAAAATCTTCTTCGCCACGCAAGTCGCCGAGCAACCGCCCACCATCGTACTCTTCTGCAACGACCCCAAGATGATTTCGCAGGGCTATCAGCGGTATCTGCTGGGCATCTTGCGCGATCAACTCAAGTTCGCCGAAGTACCGATCAAACTCTACCTCCGCCGCCGCGAGCAATCGGACGAGCGGAATGAGATTGATGCCAAGATGGGGAAGTGACCTTAAAAAGTTGTTGATCGGCTTCAATCGTTCGTTCACTCGACCGCCGCACTACTATTTCCCTAGAGGCGAGCGATTATCCAACTGCTCTCAACGCAATCGCGTTTCGGCAGATTCCCTAGGAACGGACTGTAGGTGGGCTCCCTTGGGGCAAGTTTTCAACCCGCTAGTTGGGCGGCAGGCACTGCACTTGTGCGGGGAACCGCAAGAAACGACACGAGCACCGAATAAGCAAATAATGACGCTAACGCGGCAGTCACAAGCCGCTGACGTTGGAAGGCGAATATCCTTGCAGATTGCTTAGCGATCGTTATCGAACATCTCCGCGTGCTCCTTGCGAAGTTCTCGTATTTCGGCAAAGATCGAGTCGTCGGGCATTTTTCCGGTGCCAATAAGTCATCCCTGGTGAAGATCCGTGGGGCGTTGAATCCAGCATTCCGACAGCTTCGCTCAATTCCTCGGCCACCCATCTGGTCCACCCTCATTAATACCCCCGGCAGGGGTCGAACATTCCGCGAATTCCTCGGGAAATACGGGGGTTCGCTCTGAAAGCGGCGCGCAATCAGGCGCGCCTTCCGGAAAAACGGCCCCGAATCAAGCCGAAGGGATCGGGGCACCCTCTGGATCGGGCGACCCTATGGCGAAGCTCGCCGCCGCGCTGCTCACCCTTTCGCCGGCCGACCGCGAACGGCTGGCCGCCTTGCTCACCAGACCGGGAGAAAGCGAAGGGTGATCGTAGAGGCGGTGGTGTTCACTGCGAAGGATTGCTCCAAGGAATCGGTTAGGCCGGCGGGTTTTGGACCACCCCCCCGGTCTTCACGGCGCGACGCGATAGCCGTTTACACCACGAAGACGAAATCACCATTTTCCGAAAGTTAAGATAGGCAGGGAGCGTTTACGATGACCGAATCCAAGATCGGATTGACCGAGCGATTACGACGTGAAGGCCGATGGTCGGAAGCGACTCGTTTCAAGGATGAGACGATCGCACAACTTCGCAGCGAAGGCATGAAGAGGATCGATGCCGCAACCGAAGCATGGAAGCGGACGGCAGAGAAGTACCCGCCACTGGCAGAAACCGACTCTGTTGAGACAACGGCCGCGGTGCAACAGCCAGAAGAAGCCGGGGATGACGTAGACGTCGACGCCCTCTTGGATCGCGTTGGCGACCGGCAGCCGCCCGATCTCGTGCGCGACACCTTGTGGGTCTATCAGAACATCGAAAACCGTGGAGTCAAACCGGAGAACGCACCGAGCCTTGGTGCTTGGTCGCTACTGAAGTGGGCAAGAGACTACCGCAACAGGTTCTTTGAACAAATCCTGCCCAAGGCCCTGGTGAACAAGCCCGCCAACGAAACCGAGGGCACTCGACGAGAGCGAAAGAGTATCGCGGAAGTTGAGCGGAGTTTTGCGGATTTGGACGAGAGTTGGCGGGCAGAGTTGATCGTCAATACTCCGGCAACCATCTTGGCCGGCGTTCGGAGCCGGTTGACGGATTGGGCCGGACGCTTCGGGCTGGTGCTCCCGAACGGTGCCCAGGCCATTCTTGAGGCCCATCTTGCCGAATTCGTTCACGACTGCGCCAAGACCATTGCGGGCACGGCGGGGGGAAAATGAAGAGGACCGGCGGGGGTGTACACCCCGTTTCGTGCCTTCTGACCGACAAGATCGCTTCCCGCGGGCGTGGGCGCGAAGCCGAGCCTGTGGTAAAATGAGGGGCATCGGAACGGCCGGATTGATCACCGACTCGTCCGTTAATCGAAAGGCGAGTTTCATGGCGCACAATCTCCCTGTCCCGGGTGAAGTCGTCTGCGTGGAAGTAGACGAGATTCAGCCAGGTCCGCAACGTCGCAAAAAGCTTGACCCACTTTTGGACCTGTGGGCACGCCAACTTTTCGAGCGGGTTGGCAGTTTCGTCGTACCGACTTGGCGGCAATGGGAACTTGGGTTTCCGTGCGACGCGAACCCCGTATTCGAGTTGTTCGTGTGGGAATGCGTTGCTCAAGCCTACGAGAAGTTCCTGGCCGCGCATCTGGATTGCGACAAAGCGGCGGTTGCCCTGGATTTGTCGTTGTCCACGATGTACGAGAATTCCAAGGGGAGAACCGATCATCACGACGAGCTACAGGCAATTTACCGGGAAACCTGGCAGCGCATGAACGCGGATCGACCGAAGTTCGAGACCGAAGTGTTTCGGGCGTTGGCCCGTTGGCCGTATCGGCAACTGCTGATGTGGGATGATCTTTACAGGGAAAAACCATAAACTATCAACATCGGGACGGCCGGCGGCGAACTGACCGGCACGACTCCGGCAACGAACAACCTTTTTGGTGAATGGAAACGGTACGATGGTTACGACTATTGAAGATCGTTTGACCCACTTGGAACACAAGAACCGCGGATTGACCGTGGCCATGCTCTTGATGGGCGTGGCAGCGACGTTTGTCGTGACGGTTGGCATGGCCCGGACGGAGAATGTACCCGATGTGCTGAGGGCTCACAGGTTCGAGTTGGTGGATGAGAACGACAATGTGCGGGGCGTGTTGCAGGTGACCGAGGACGGATCGAGGTTTCGCTTGTTGGATGAGAACTGCAAGGTTCGGGCAGGGTTGTCGGTTGACAAGGACGGACCGAGGCTTGACCTTCTGAACGAGAGCGAAAAGATTCGCGCAACGCTGGATGTGGACACGCTTGGACCGGCGCTTGCATTGCGAGACGAAAACGGCAAGATGCGGGTAATACTGGATGTGGACAAGGTCGGTTCGTGCCTCGACCTGCGAGACGAAGATGGCAGACCGCAAGCGTTGCTGTCGGTTGACAGAAAGCTTGGTAGCCACCTTCTCCTTGCTGCGGGGAATGCCAAGATGAAGGCATTGTTGTCGGTGAAGAACGACTTTGGCCCTGGGCTGGCCCTTTACGACGATAGCGGTACGCCGCGGGTTGGACTGGTGGCAGCAAGGAGCGGTGGTGCCTCGCTCACTCTAGCAGATGAGAACGGTCGTTTTTTGGAAGGTCTGCCGTCGCCGGGGGGGCAACTGCCAAAGGTCATGCCGAGAACCGATTATAGCCCGTTGCCCAAACGACCTCTTTCCGGCGGAAGCGAACGTCCTCGCCCTCTGGCCGCCTCGCCCAATGTCATCGAGAGCAAAATCGACGGTACCTTTCAAGGTTGGCACGGGGAAACCATCGTCAAATTGAGCAATGGTCAGATTTGGCAACAATCTGCCCCGCACATTGAGATTCACATTGCCGTTATGCCGGAAGTGCTCATTTATAGCGTGGGCGGCTCCTACAAGATGCGCGTCGATGGTACCGATGAGGCGGTTGAAGTGCGGCGGCTCAAGTAGAAGGTTGCCGCGATGAAGCGCCGCTTGTAAACTTGCGGTTGAATTCTCGAAACGGAACGGCCGGATTGATCCCCGGCCGCAACAGCTTGGGCCTGCATGGCGGGTTATTCGCCTTTCACGCCTGCCGGCCCGGGCTGGTCCGATGGAAAGGCGAAATCATGGCAGCGAATCTTGCCGCGCAACTGGCGGCACTCATCAATCTCTCCGTTGCCTACATGGGGGCGCGGGACTTCACGACCGGCGTACTACAACGGACCTTTGGAAACGGTCCCTGGTCGCCGGCTAAATGCGCATGGCCCCCGCCGGGCATTGAGGAATCCGAAATTCACCTTCGCCTACTTCCCGTTCAAGATTTTCTCCAGCAATGCGGAAACCTAATTCAGGAGGTTGTGCGTGACGCCAAAGCGGCGCAAGTTGACCTGATAGAATCCGGGTTCGACATGCCACGTTCCTGGGTCATTGCAAACCCCTTGGAGAACTTTGTCGGTGGCTTTCACGCTCTTGTTGGCATAAGCGAAATTGTTGCAACCACTCCAGCAGAACATGACACCGTGAAAAGGATACTCGGGGAAATTGAAGTCGAATTAGTGATGTTAAAGGGCAAGGTGGCCGGGGCTGCTTCTGTCACGTCGGGCGAATCGATCACGGCGAGCGGCAACGCCGACTCGAAGCTGCCAACTTCCAAGCCGAAGCAAAGCGAAGGGAACGGCGGGGCCGGCTCGGCACCGGCCAAGGCGAGAAAGACCAAGCGAGGGCGCAAGAAGCTTTCCAGTGAAGAAACCAAACGCCGAACGTGTATTCTCTCCGCATGGGAACAAGCTCGCAATGCGAGAACGCCGATGAAGACGTTCTGCCAAGAACACGATCCGTCGCTATCGCTCAAAGAACTCGAATTGATTGTTGCATGGAAGGCACAGCGGAACCGCCGAAAAGACGGAAGTTGAATTTGTTCGGTAACGGCCGCAAGCGAGAACGAATTTGTTCGGGAAAAAGGCGCTGACGGCAATGCCCGTGTTTTGCGGGCTTCTTTTGTCATTCTGAGACAATCTTCCGAACAAATTCTCTGCTCTGAATTTGTTTGTTAGTTCGGGCTGGATAATTCCATTCATGCGACCGGCGCTTTGCTGGTTGCCTACTTTTCCGAAAGGAATGTTCCCATGAGTGGTACACTTTCGCCGGCCGACGCTTCGGCCAAACTACTCGATGTGGCCGCCGTCGCCGAAATGCTCGGCTGTTCTCAAAGACACGTCTACCGACTTTCCGACGCTGGCAAGATGCCGGCACCCGTCAAGCTCGGATCTCTGGTCCGCTGGTCCGCTTCGTCAATCCGTGAATGGATCGACCAGGGCTGCCCATGTATTCGCACAAAGAAAGGGGCCGGACGATGATTACCCAACCTCTTGATAGGTGCGAAGGCGAACGCCGCAAGGCCACCGCTCATCGTCTGCTCGTCGACCACCGCGAAGCCGTGGTTCGCCGTGCTCAACGCGCCCTGCTTTGGGTGCTATTGAAA
>JANXOJ010000327.1 GCA_025353625.1 Planctomycetota bacterium
AAGCCTGTCGCACCTGAAGCATTCGGCGCACGATTGGTGCAAGCTGATTCGTTGGACCGAGGTTTGCTGCTGCGCCGAGAGTGAAGTCTGTCGCAGTCACGCATTGCATAAAAACTTTAACGGCTAGTCGCCAAGCATCGAACTACCGAAAAATCGATCGGCCCAGCTTGCAAGCGCGACCAGCCGACCGCAAACTTGTTGAAGAAGCAGTCGAAGAACTAAACTGTTACGCGTCCGTCCTCGATGGACTCCTTCACTGGGACTCCTTCACTGAAACTCTTTCACTGGGGTTCACATCCGCCGCGTGAGAAGGGTCCAAATTTGGGACTCCCATCAATTCGCGCAGCACTGACCAGGCGATGGCAAAAAGCCTAGGAAAAAGGGTTGCGCTGGAAAACCCCCTCTCGCGGGTGGATTGTATATTTTCCTCTGTTAGGTGCTAGCGTGAATTTCGTATTCGGAAGAGTCTTCCGAACCACCAATCACTTCCCCTTGCACATTGGGCAGCCTTTCGTTACTATTCGCCCCTCTTCCGTGGGAACAAATCGAGTCGTCTTTTGGCAAAATGGATAAACGCCGCTTCGAGTACCGAGCCGGAATCTCCAGGTCGATCGGCAACTTGGCCTTGGGCTGCGCGCTTTTGGCCGGTTGTACCGCGTCGCCGTGGGCATCGCGCGACAATCTTGCCTCGAAAACATCCACAGACATTAAACCGGCGGTTAGCGATAGTAAACCGGCGGCAGATGCCAAGGCTTCCGATAGCCCAGCCGACGCCCAAGCGATGCAACAGGTCATCTCGGAGTTGCAGCAGGTCGGGGCGGTTGACCCAGTGGCCCAGGATAAGCTCATGGCCGACCTGAAGAAGACCAACCCCGACCTCTGGCCGATGGTCTTGCAGCAGTTCCGCGCTGCGGCAGCCTACAAGCGGCAAGAAGAAAAACGCGAGACGGCCCGAAAATCAACCCCCAACGCGGCCGCAGTGCCCGACGGCAAGGGCGACGGCAAGACCGAAGCAAACGCCGACGCCAAGGCCGACGCGGCTTCAACCCGGCACGAACCCGTTGCACTCCGTCCCGCATCGCCGCACGATTCCGCGCCCCAACTCGCCTTGGCAGCCGACCCAGCGGGGAATCTCCGTATCGAGACAAGCCCGGCAACGTCGCCTGCTTCGGTTGTGAATGCAAATTCGCCGACGGCAGCCATGCTCAAGGGGCAAAGCCAGCCAGCCCCGCCATTGCAAGCGGTTGCCCCGGCGGTGCCATCGGTGATCGTCAACATTGCTAGCAATGCAAGCGAGCCGGCGAGGAATCCTGTGGTCACGACCAGTTATTTGGCTCCAGCCGCCGCTGCGGCAACCGCTCCGGTCGCCGTGCCCGTCAGCCAAGCCGATTGGCAAAGCCACTTATCGGCGGCGATTTCCGCAATCGAGTCTCAGTCGAAAAATGGCGGCAAGAGCGAGGCCGACATCGCCTTGCAAGCGCGGCTTCGCATGCTCTACCTTTTGGCCGGTCGCCGCGACGATGCCATGCGGCCCCTGCCGACCGCGCCCAAGGCATCGCAAGATTATTGGTCGAAGCAAATCTACGGGCTATCGACCTGGATGGACTCCGATCGCACACCCGACACGGCCCGGCGTGCGGCAGAAACGAAGCGCATTTTGAGCGAAGCCCTTGGCCCGCTGGGCGAGACGGCACCGTTGGCCGTACGCAACTTGACTTTTTGCACGGCGGTGATGAGCTACGGCACGATCAAGGCGTTCAAGTCGAGCGAGTTTTCGCTCGGCCAAGAGGTCTTACTCTACGCCGAGGTCGATAATTTCCTGGCCGACCCCACGGCGAAGGGCTATCACACGGCGGTGAAGATCAACTACCAGATTCTCGACGCTCGCGGACAGCGGGTGGCCGATCACGAGTCGGCCCTCATTGAGGAATACTGCCAGGCCCCGCGGCGCGACTTCTTCGTCAGCTATCGGCTCTTCTTACCGAAGCACGTCACACCGGGGCGATACAATTTGCAACTCACGGTGGAAGACACCTTGGGCCACAAGGTAGGCCAATCGACGATCGATTTGATACTGAAGCCGGAGTGATGGCGAGAGGCCGTCGGAAAAGCCTACTGCGGTCTCATTCGCACACTCTGCGCGTGA
>JANXOJ010000338.1 GCA_025353625.1 Planctomycetota bacterium
CCGCCCAACGACCTCCAGCCTGGCCGGAACGTCGTGCGTCTGTTTGGTTCTCATCGGTTGTTCTCCAAAAGATTTGTGACCTAACAACCTACGATAACCCAACCCTCACAAAGATTCATACAGGCCTGCCGGAAGGACACGATGTCGTCCGTCGGCGGCTACCGACGTCCGTCGGCTTGAGGACGCCGGCACCCGGCCATCCCGATGATCGCAGGCGGTACGACGGCAATCTTCTCGCTCGAGATGCCGCCTATCATCAGGGCACCGTTTGGGCTTGGCTGATCGGCCCCTTCATTGATGCCTGGCTGCGCGTTCATCCGGTCAACCGCCGTGGCGCAAGAGAAATGCGAGACGCCTTCGAGCAGCATCCGGCTAAAGCGTGAATCGGCACGATTTGCGAACTGTTCCCCGCGCCTGCTTGGCCCCAACCTGGAGCGCGGCCAAAGTTCTAGGGGCCTTTCGGAAGACGGACGAGACGGATTAGAAACCAAGCAAAGAAAACGAGGACGCCCGCCGGGTGCATCGCCTTCACGATGGAAAACGACTTGAAAATGTCCTCAAATCCACCGATTGCAGCCAGCACCATCAGTAGGTAGCTTATCGACATCATCCAGCGGCCCCGACGTTCCAGGAAAGCCGTGGCGAGTGCCCAGCCGGCCAATGGGGCAATGAGTGCGAACGTATTGCGTTCCGTGCCGGGGCCGAACACCAATTGCCATGTGGTCCACGATGCGAGAATAAAGAGCAGTGCGTCTTGCGTTGACTTGGCTCGTCGCGCTTGCCAGAGACAAAGCCCTAGGGCAACAGCAGCGGCAGACAGTTGCATCATCGCATAGTAAAGCGGGTTGACCGGTGCGGAGATTAACTCCCAGATCGTCCACGCATCGCGATAGGTATGGCGGCTTTGGGCTGGGCCGACCAAGTACCGATACCAGTCGACGTACTGATGGGTAACCCAAGCCGGCGATCCGACGAGCAGCGGCAACGCTGCAATCGCCACCAGGGCAATCGGCAGCCGCCATGCCAATCGACGCGGCCAGCAGGCAGTCATTAGCAAGGCCGCCGCAATCGGCCAGACCTTGATGTGGATCGGTATCGCCAGCAGTGCGGCCGCCAGCCACCATCGCCCATCCACAACGGCAATCGCCGCAAACGCCACGAACGCGAATACGAGCAAATTCGTCTGGCTGGAATAAAGGCAATGTGCGCTGGGAAAGATCGACGCCACGAGCAGCAAGTCGCGGGCGAACGGCGATTTTCCGCCGGGGAAAATCCGCTCGGCCAAGGCGCGAATGGCCCAGTACGCAATGCCCACATTCAGCAAGGCCCAAAGCAGTGCGCCGACGGTATAGGGAAGGCAGATGAAAGGACTAAAGGCCAGCGAGAAAACGGGGCCGTAGCGATAGTCGTCGGCAAAGACGTTGCGGTCGTAGACGTTCACGCCACCCCACCACGCGGAGGTCGAACGGTGAAGAACCGTGTAAATGCTGTGATTGTCCGGATTCTGGATCGTCTTCACGGCGATAATGATCGCCAGGGCCAACCATGTGCCGAGTGCCAGGCGCGATGCGGCGAGTTCCAAGGCTTGCGAGCGTTGTGGATTGGCGGTCGTCATCGATTGTCGGCGTCAGGCCGCCTCTCGGGCCTGTGTGGCATCGGATCGAGCGAGCCGCCCCAAGGTTACCTCGTGCATCGCCAGACACTCGGCCAAATCGCTGCTCGTCAACCATTGCAACTCGCGCGGTCGTAAATGCGCCAAGGGATCATCCCAGCCGTCGGAAATCGTGTTGTCGGCTTCCGGTATTTGCCCCGGATGCAGGCCGATCTCGGCAATGCGAAAAAAAACGCCGGATTTCAGAAAGGAATTGATGGTTGCAAGCTGCGTCGTGCCGGCGGTCATCGTACCAAAGAACGTGTTCGCCACAATGGTTTGCGTGGCGCGCATGCGGTTATGGAATCGCCGTGCAAAAAACGCCTTCAATCCTCCGTTTGCCCAAGCTGTCAATCCAATGCCCGGCCAAACGACCGATTGCAGCCACGTTCGTTCCCGTGCAACGCGCAGCACGGGAATATGAAACTCGTTGAGGAGCGACTCGATCACCGGAGCGATGGCAGGAATTAATTCGACATATTGATGCCCGTTGATGTGCGTAGGGCGATGCCCTCGGTCGAGCATGAAGCCAATCTGTGCGGATAGTTCATCGTGGATGGCGTCCGCAAACCGTTCGCCGCGATGCCACAACTGCCGAAAGAGGCTGAACACACCGGGAAAATGCCCGTTAGCGTCGAGCAATTCGCCCGGATATTGCGACGCGGTTAGCGGCCGACCTTGGGTGAGATTCAAATGGATGCCCAAATCGAAAGCCTGTTCGGGATCGCCGAGCCGTCGCCGTTGCGGCAGGGACGCAATGTCTCCGCTGCGGCGACGCCGTTCGAGGTTTTGCCATCGCAACATCGCCTTCGTGGCGTCGGGTGCGTTGGCCATCAGCGACGTACTCGTCAAAAGGCCGTCGTAAAAGGCATCGAGGATGCCCTTGCTCACCCAAGGGCTCATGCCAAAATCGTCGGCATGAAGAATAACCTGTCGTGCCTTGGAAACCATCCCTAAGCGGCCTTCTTGGGTTCGTCGGCCGCCATCGGTGCAAACGTTGGTGCAAATGGTGGTGCAAACGTCGGCAGGTGTCGCGGTGCCAATTCTTGCAAGTGGCGATTGCGCCACCACAGCCCGACGATATCGCGGAACATCGGCAGCGTATCGCGCCAAAGATTGAGCGACGAAGCGTACTCGCGTACGAGATTGACCGGGATGCGGCGAAAATTCAGCCCCAGCCGCTGGGTAAGAAACACAACCTCGGCATCGAAGGAAAAGCCTTCCAATGTGACGCGCGAGAATACTTCCTCGGCGGCATGCAGGCTAAATGCCTTGAGTCCGCATTGCGTGTCGGTTACCTCGTGCGATACGAGACGCTTGACGACTTCGCGAAATACGAACGTCGCGATCGTTCGCGATAGCTTGCGCTTTGCTCGATTGCTCGACTGAGCCAGATCGCGGGCACCAAAGACAACTTCACAGCGCTGGGTACCGACGAACTGATAGGCTTGGCGAAGCGATTCCAACTCGAACGGCAGATCGGCATCGGTGAAAGCGACGACGCGACCGGTCGCTCGCAGCATGGCGTTGCGCACGGCGGCACCCTTGCCGCGATGTCGATCGAGAAAAACGGTGGAAAAGCGCGCGCCCATCTGTTCGGCAAGCGACGGCGTTCGGTCGCTGCTGCCATCATCGGCGACGAGAACGCGATAGTCGATCCCCCATTGATCGAGGAACCGACGCAATTCGGCCAGGGTCCAGGGCAGCCGGCTTTCTTCGTTGTAAGCAGGTACCACCACGGAGAAATCGTGGTCGGCCCGTTTGCCGCAGAGGGACGCTGCGGTCTGGGCCGCCGTGGCAAGCGACCAATCGAGTATGGGATGAGTTTGATGCATTGGCTTCCTGCCCTAAGTCGTCGCGGGTTCCGCCCGAATGGGCATTGCCGGCGCGTGGAAATCCATTTCCGCCGTCATGAAAGGGGGTTCATACCCGATTTCGCGGCTGGGTGTAAAGATGAGTTAGCCGCAATCGTGAGGCCGATCGAGAGTTGCCGAGGATGAACTCGATGCAAGACGGAAAGATGGGTGACAAAACTACTGCGAGGAAAGGCGGGCAGGAGAGGTAGGAATGCGAATCTTCGCACAGCAATACCAATGTTCTCTGGATTGGTAAAGATTAGCGAAGGCAGGTGGGTTTTTCCGTCCGGACTTTGGGAACGAGGTTTTATGCTTGAAGGCGCGCGGCCAAGAGCGTGTTGTGCAAGAGCATGGTGATCGTCAACGGGCCGACGCCGCCTGGCACCGGCGTAATCGCCCCGGCCACTTGGCGAACGGCATTGAAATCGACGTCGCCCACGAGGCCCGATTCCGTGCGGTTGATTCCTACGTCGATCACCGTGGCACCCGGCTTGACCATGTCGCCGGTGACGAAGTTCGCACGACCGATAGCAACGATGAGGATATCGGCCAAGCGCGCGATCTCCGGCAGGTTTCGGCTGCGGCTATGACAGACGGTTACCGTGGCGTCGCCGCCAGGGCCTTTCTGCATCAGCATTGTGGCAATCGGCTTGCCGACGATATCGCTGCGCCCAATTACGACGATGTGCGCCCCGGCCGTGGGAATTTGATGCCGTAAGAGAATCTGCTGGATGGCGTGCGGCGTACAGGGCAAGAAGAGCGGTCGGCCCTGCATAATACGGCCGACGTTGGCGGGGTGGAACGCATCGACATCCTTCTTCGGATGCACCGCGTCGAGCACTCTGTTTGAATCTACCTGTTTGGGCAGTGGCAACTGCACCAGAATGCCGTGTACGTTTCGGTCGGTGTTTAGTTGATCGATCCGCTCGAGCAATTGGCCCGTCGAAGTAGCTGCCTCCATCCGATGCAGCTGGCTGACGAGGCCGTTTTGCTCACATGCCTTCTGCTTGTTGCGGACATAAACCTGGCTGGCCGGATCATCGCCGACGAGCACGGCGGCCAAGCACGGCTTCACGCCGCAGCGGTGCGTGAAATCGGCGACCTGAGTTGCAATTTCCGCGCGGATTGTATCCGCAAGTGCTTTACCGTCGAGCAGGGTAGCGGCCATAGGGGCAGTCCCCATTTATGTCTGGAGTAAAGTGGAGTCCTTTGACGCCACCCTACTTTACGAACCGCTCTTAGTTTGCCGACGGCATGACGTGGATGCGGCGACCGCCACGGTCGAACTTGACGAAGCCATCGACCAGAGCGAAAAGCGTGTAATCGCTCCCTTGGCCGACGTTCAGACCCGCGTGGAAAACGGTTCCCACTTGGCGGACGAGAATGTTGCCGGAACGAACCGATTCGCCGCCAAAACGCTTGACGCCGCGACGTTGGGCATTGGAATCGCGGCCGTTGCGGCTGGATCCTTGACCTTTCTTATGAGCCATGTCAGCACCTAAACCATTACAGAATAAAGTCTTATGTGTCCCCGCCACGCACAGTCTCACGCGGCAGCGTCCCAATGGGAAACCCCTATTTGTAGTGAAAAACGCTCCCAAAGTCAACCGGGGGATCGGGATTTTTAGCAGTTTAGAGGGGGGGGGAAGACTGATCCGTGGGCGCCGGACGGGGGGGCGTTGGCGATGCACGATTTTAGTTCCCTCTCTAGTTCGCTTCGCCCGGCGAGGATTTCTGTCCCGATTTTCACGGCCCAAAGGGGGCGGTCGCCCAGGTTCGCGACGCTGATTTTTACCAAGTCCTTCTGCGTACAAACCACAGCGAAAACGTCCCGTTGTCGCGCACTTGCGGCAAGGGATTCCAGATCGGCGACGGTATAAAGGTGGTGGTCGGGGAATTCACGGAACTCGGCTACCTCGTAACCGCACCTTTGTAGCGTATGCCGGAAGCCTGCCGGGTTGCCCAGCCCGCAGAAGGCCAGGATCCGCCGCTGGCGAAGTGAATCGAGTGGTTGCTCGGCTGCGGACGGCTGCCCGAGCAAGGTCTGGGGCGTGTGCGCGATTTCCAGCCAGAGTGCATGGGGGGCGAGGGCAAGTACGCGGTCGCGAATCGCTTGCCGCTGCTCCATGGGCAAAAGGTCCGCGCGGGAGAGAGCGATCGCGTCTGCTCTGGCAAGGTTTTTAATGGGCTCGCGCAATGTGCCCTGGGGGAAGATGCGTTCAAATCCAAACGGCTCTAGGGCATCAAGCAAGACGATATCCAAGTCGCGACCGATGCGGCGATGCTGGAAGCCGTCGTCCAGAACGAGCACTTGGCAGCCGTGCCGCACAATCGCCTGTCGCGCGGCGGCCACGCGATCCGGATTTTGCAAATGCGGCACGTCGGGCAGCTTCCAGGCAAGCTCGCGGGCTTCGTCATTCGGGCCTGTCTGGGAACCGTAGCCGCGACTGAGGATGCCGACCTTTTGCCCACGTTCCAAAAACCAGCGTGCGAGCCATTCGACCATCGGCGACTTGCCGGTGCCTCCCAAGGTAAGATTGCCGACGCTGATCACCGGCACGCCGGCGCGATGAACCGCCGCGCTGCCAGAGTCGTACCTTCGATTTCGCCACTCAACGGTCCAGCGGTACGGCACCGCAACCGCCCCCAGCGCGGACCTCAACATCGCGGCCCGAACGCCTTTGCGCCGGCCGCTTATGAGATCGCGATAATTGGAAGGTGAAAGCACGTGATTCGGCAAAGACTCCGGCCGGTTGTCGATCGATCGGTCCAACGAAATTGGTTGTTTCGACCAAGTATTGTCTGCCCAATAAATTGGCATTCTTCTCGATCGCCAACTTTACTACCACCCACACTACAATCTCTTCACTTGTCTTGCACCGTTACATCCCATCGCTCTCCCGCATTTCCCCACGCATGAGCCGCCCACCGCGCCCGACTAGGTTCAGATAAAAGTTGCTGGGCAGGCCGTCGAAGCCGAGCAACTCCGCTCCGTTGGCAGTCGGTAGGTCGTTGAGGCATTTGAAGATTGCGGTGCCTTCGTCCACTTCGTCGAACATGGCAACGTTGACCATCTTCGCACCGGAACGTTTCACTTCACAGAACTGCTTCCAGAGGAACTTGCCTTGGAGCCTCGGTATCTGGTCGAGCCGGCCGGCGTGTTGATTGTGCCAACTAAAGCCTGGGAAAACCACCGGCATGTACTCGATGCTGTTTCCCCGACACCAAGCAAGGTCGGGAACCCAACATTTTTCGGCATGTTTGGCGACCTCGTCGAGAGTGCCGTAGCGACCGACGGTCCAAGGGCTAACGATGTGCGCTAGGCGCACGACTTCGAGCAGGGCTTTGTCGGCGACGGCATCGCGATTGAGCGTCCGCCAACCGGTCGGCACGCCGCAGATCACGCAGCAGCCATCCTCGCGCAAAAACTTCACCAATTTCCGGCACTCATCGAGTGTATATTTCCGGCCGTCGTTGAAGCCAATCCCCCAAACTTCGACGACCGGCTTGCCGCCGTGATGCAGATAGGCCGGGTCTTCACCGAGGTGCATCTGCCCGCGCAACGACTTCCAATCGTCGATCACACGGTCGATGCTTCCCTCGCGCAGACCGGAGAGGTCGTACTCGACGGCATACGTGCGTCCCGTGCGATGGGCGCCCTCGCGGCAATGAGAAAGCACGGTGTTGGTGTGCCGTAGGACGATTGGATTTTGCAGCCCGCCGACGAACCGCTGCACCAGCACGCCGTCGATGCCCGCGGAGCGCATCCACTGGAAATGCCGCAGTACCGTTTGACGATTGAAAGAACTAAAGACTTCGCCGGGCTTGCCGTCCTTGTATTTCAACTGTGTGGCGAAGTGCTCGTCGGCGGGGAACTCCGAGAGGTCGGGCCAGAGATCGACGCGGATATTGCCCGGCGCGGGGATGGGCGACGGACCCTTTACCCAGTGGGTAAAACCTCGACCGGCTCCATCGCCTTCGGCATTGAACCAGCCTTGATAACCGCAAAGCGCCTTTGCGTGCAGCGACCTGGTATCGACCCCCGGCACAATCGGCCCATCATAGGAATGGAGCGTTTCTTTCCGAACGGCCTCAATATCCGCCGCCAAGGCATGCGGCAAATTACTTGCCAGCAGCAGGAACTCTAGAAGTAGACGAGTCGAGCGAGGTGTTTGCATCGTGCGAGTGCCTTATGTGAAACGGAAAAGGGGCCATCACTGAAATCGCCATACATCGGTCCCGTTCCCAGTTTCGCCGGGGGTTAACGGGTAAATCGGATCTGCCTGAGTTCTATCTGAAGAGGTCGGCCTTGTCAAATTTGGCGGGCGGCAAATGGGGCGGGCTTCGCATCCAGAGCCAAGGCATCCGAACGCTCGACACCACCCTACGCGAACGTCCGCAACAGAAATTTAGTCTACACGCGAATCTCCGCGTCGCGGATAGGGGAAGTCGGATATTTCTTCCGGATCGGCGCAATGACTTCCGCCAGGAACTCGTCAACCTGCTCGGGCGCGCGGCCGACGAACTGCGCCGGATCGAGCGTACTTGCCAGATCGACCTTGGCGAACGCCGCGTCGGCGGCGATCCGTTCCATGAGATCGTTTTTGCCGCCGTCCTGTTTGATCACGGCGGAGGCAGCCAGGCTGTGCCGACGAATCCGCTCGTGAAGGTCTTGCCGGTCGCCACCGGCAGCCACGGCGGCCATGAGGATATTTTCTGTCGCCATGAACGGCAATTCGGCCTCAAGGCTGGCCCCAATGACGCGCGGATAGACCACGAGGCCGGTGGTTACGTTTTGGCAAAGAATCAACACGGCGTCGGTGGCCAGGAACGATTGCGGCAGCACGAGTCGCCGGTTGGCACTGTCGTCGAGCGTCCGCTCGAACCATTGTGTGGCGAGCGTCGCGGCCGTATTACTTTCCAAGCTCACCACAAAGCGGGCCAGCGAGCAGATTCGTTCGCTGCGCATTGGATTCCGCTTGTAGGCCATGGCCGATGAGCCAATCTGTTCGGCCTCGAACGGCTCTTCGACTTCCTTGCGATGGGCCAGCAGCCGCAAATCGGTGGCCATTTTATGTGCGCTCTGCGAAATGCCCGATAGAACGGCGGTCACCTGCGAGTCGATCTTTCGCGGATAGGTCTGGCCGGTGACGGAATAGCTTTCAGCAAAGCCGATTTTCCGACAAATTAGTTCGTCGAGCCTCCGCACCTTGGCGTGATCGCCATCGACCAATGCCAAGAAACTGGCCTGCGTGCCGGTAGTCCCTTTTGAGCCGTGGGCTTTAAGGTTGGCGAGACGGAATTCCAACTCAGCTAGATCGAGTACGAAGTCGTAGGCCCAAAGGCAGGCCCTCTTGCCGACGGTCGTTGGTTGGGCAGGCTGAAAATGCGTAAACGCGAGGCAAGGCAGCGCCCGATATTGCTCCGAGAACTTGGCCAAGCTGTCGATCACCGCGACCAGCCGAGTCCGGATCAATTCCAGCGATTCGCGGAGGAGCAAGAGGTCGGTGTTATCGGTGACGTAGCAACTTGT
>JANXOJ010000348.1 GCA_025353625.1 Planctomycetota bacterium
TCCTTTCAACTTCAGGGGCCTGGGAACGATGTGTTGTTGATGCGCGATTTGTTGATCGAACGTTTCGGATTTGTGAAGAAGGATATTGTCGTCCTCAGCGAAGCGGCGGGCGGCGAATCGACGCGCCCCACGCGGGCCAACATCGCGCGAGAATTTCAGCGGCTGGCGGAAGCGTCTCATCGCGGAGATCAGGTGGTGATCCTCTTGGGTGGGCACGGCAGTGAGCAGCCGCAGAAGGATCCGCCCGATCCGGACGATATCGAACCCGACGGATTCGATCAGGTCTTCTTGCCCGCGGATGTGGGCAAATGGGACGGCTCGAAAGGAACCATCGTCAATGCCATCGTCGATAACGACATCCACGCATGGCTGCAAGCTTTTGAAAAGAACGGACCACTGATTTGGGTCGTCATCGACGCCTGCCATTCTGGGACGATGTGCCGTGGCGCGGACGACGAGGTTGCCCGGCAGATTCCGGCAGACTTCTTGATTCCCGAAGCGACCCTTCAAGAGGCGGCGAGCAAGGCGGCGGTTCGTTTTGGCCCGTCGAGAGGAAGCCCGTCTGAGGCACCGCGATTGGACCTGACCGATAAGCGGCCCAACGTGGTAGCACTCTATGCCGCTCAAGCCAGCGAGGTAACGGTCGAGAAGTTGCTCCCGATTGGCAGTCCCGACCGAAGGCCTTACGGATTGCTGACGTATACGTTGAATCAGATTTTGCGGCGTTCGCCATCGCCCTTGACCTATAACGAACTTATCCAGCGAATTCACGCCCAGTATGTGCAAATGGGCCGGACCACCCCTACACCGATGATCGAAGGAGAGCTCCGCGATCGCGAAGTGCTGGGAACCCGCGATTGGCCGGGCCGTTCCCGCATCGTTCTGAAAGAGGCTGGCGACGAACTTACGATTAACGCTGGAGCCGTTTTGGGGCTTACCGCTCACTCCATTCTGGCCGTCAATCCACCCGTTGGACAACCGCGCGGCGATCGCCCCTTGGGATATGTCGAAGTCATCGAGTGCCGGACGATTGATTCCACAGTTCAACTCTGCGATTACGCCGGCACCACCGCCGATCGGGGAAAGCTTCCGCCCGGCGGCGTGTGCGTTCCGGTGAGGATCGATTACGGCGAGATTCGCGTCCGGGTTGCCGTCGATCGCGTCGATCATCGGGGCGAGCCGGTCTCCGAAACGATGCGCCAAAGTCTAATAATCGGACTGCGGAAACGCGCCGATACGGAGGGTGCCTCAATCGAAATTGTCGGGCAGACGGATCGCGCCGACTGGCTCGTGCGGTGCAACAAGGACGATGTCTATCTGGTTCCCGCATCGGGTGTGCCGATGCAGAGTAAGACCGATGCCCTGCCCGCTTGCTTTGGCCCGGCACCCAAAGACGCGCATCGCATGGATTGGATTCTGGATCGATTGGAACGGATTACCAAAGCGAGAAATCTGATTCGCATGGCGTCCGATCCCGACGAAGTCTCCCGAGGCGCAGGAGTGAAAGTCGATATCGATTTCCGACTGCTCAGTAGTAAACGCGATCTCGTGGGTTTGCCCCTCGTCAACGACGGTCGCGGAATCAAATTTCACGACGGAGATCGAATCGGTGTTCGCGTGCGCAATTCCAACCGCTTCCCGGTCGATGTCACGCTGCTGTACGTCGATAGCGGTTTCGGCATCAGTTCGCTCTATCCCCGCGAAGGTGAGATCAATCGACTGCCGGTCGGCGGGACCATCCCATCGCTGCAATTCCGCGTCACCAGCGATACGCTCGGCCTGGAACATTTGATGGCGATAGCCGTGCGGGCCGGTGAAGGCCAGGCATTAGATTTCAGCCTGTTATCGCAACCCACCTTGGAAAAAGCCCGTGCGATGGACGGCACGCGAGGAGGGTCCGCAAGCCTCGATTCACCGCTGGGACAATGGTTCCAGCACACCGTTTTCGGACGAGCCACAAGTCGCGGCGCGGCGTCCGATCCCCTCGGCGAGTCATCGCTGCGCGTTTACTCGTGGCAAATTATTCCAGGAAAGCAGCCGCCCAATTCCATGCGGTGAGGCGAGAATGTGGTGCAAGGCTCGATTGTTTTTGCCGCGGAGAACACCGAGAACATCGTGAAGAAGCAGCGACGGAATAGTAGGGCTTAGAACCGTTCCTTGCTTTCCAAACCCCAACCTCAAAAATCATACCACATCCCGCCGCCGATCAACTGCTCATAGCGG
>JANXOJ010000365.1 GCA_025353625.1 Planctomycetota bacterium
ATGCACAAACTGCGACGGGCAATGGTACGCCCCGGTCGCGAGCGACCGGTTGCATGGCTCGGTGGAGGTGGATGAAGCGTACTGGGGAGGCAAGGAAGAAGGCGTTCTGGGGCGATTGACCGAAGATAAAGCTCTGATTGCGGTTGCGGCCGAAATGGACGGCAAGGGTATTGGGCGTATCCGCCTCCGCCGCATTTCCGATACGACCAAGGTTACCTTGCATGGCTTCATCACCGAATCGATCGAACCGGGCAGCACGGTACGGACAGACGGGCTGAACTCCAATCTGGGACTGGTGGGCTACACTCATGACCGGCAGTTACAACGACGCCAACTCGAAGGCGAGCACCTGCTGCTGCGGGTCCATCGCGTCATCTCGCTGTTGAAACGCTGGATACTCGGTACTCATCAGGGTGCTATTGGACATGAATACCTAGAATACTATCTCGACGAGTTCACGTTCCGCTTCAACCGCCGCACCTCGGCCTCCCGAGGCAAATTGTTCTACCGGTTGGCGCAGCAAGCCGTACAAATATCCCCAGTTACCTTTGCATCATTGACCGAACCACAACCCCTAGAGGGCGGTTGAGTCAAGTAAATACCCCTATTGGGCTTTGCGCTTCCCGCACGTTCGTCACTCCGGCGGGCGAATCTCCACCACCTCGAACCGCAGCTTGCCCGCCGGCACGGTGATCTCCACGCGGTCGCCGATCTTCTTGCCGTTAAGCCCCTGGGCCAATGGGCTGGTGACGAGAATCTTGCCGGTGTCGTAATCTTCTTCGCCGGCACCGACGAGCGTGAACTCCTCGTTGTCGCCAAAGTCGAGATCCTTGACCACGACGGTGCAGCCGAAAGCGACTTGATCCTTGGGGAACTGGCTCGGATCGATGAATACGGCACGGGAGAGCTTGTCGCGAATGGCGTTTATGCGTGCCTCCAGCAGGGCGTGCGACTCGCGGCGACCGTGGTACTCGGCATTTTCCGATAGGTCGCCTTCGGCCCGAGCGGCGGCCAGACCCTCCAGCACCTTGGGCAACTCGACATTTTGGAGTTGATCCAGTTCGGCCTTGATCTTATCGTACCCGGTACGGGTCATCGGAATACGTTCCAACATGGTCGCTCCTGGCACCTACAAAAAAAACTGCGGCCACCCGAGAACTTCAGGAGGACCGCCGATCGCGCGTTGAATTGTTCAACTCCCAATTATTTCCTACGGGGGGGAGTTTGTAAAGGGCTTATCGCCACAAATAGATTGCCACAATTCCAACCGCCAGAAAGGCCAGCAAGCCAATCGCAAGGATCCGGCGGGGCATTTTGCGGCGGCTTTGTCGAAGCCGTTCGTTGGAAAAGAGCGTTTCGGCCACCATTTGCCGGGCACGAACCAACGGAGGGACCGGCCGTCGTTCTTTGGGCTGATGAATATGTGCAATCATGGTGCATTATTTTCCTGCGGGGAGGGCAAGTTAGCCGTAGTCTGCACAACTTCGCGAGGGCGAAGCACTTGCCCATAGACCTCGCGCAAAATCCCGGCGATCGCCTTCCAAGAGAAATACGTCTGGACGTGGTCGGCTAGGTTTTTATCGCGTTTTCGCTCCCAGGCGGCCAAGACCCCCTGCCTAATACTCTGCACGTCGTCGGCCTGGACGTAGACCGCTTGATGGCCAAAATATTCGTTCCCGCATCCGCCTTCAAACAATACCAGCGGAGTGCCGGAGATGCCGGCGCACAAGGCAACCCGCTCCGCGGCCGGTTCGTGGTTTCCGACGACAAGGCAGCGGCATGCGGTAAATGCGCTCGCCAAAAGCGATTCCGCAAGCCCCTCGCGCGCCATGAATTGAACGGAAGCACCCGCCGCCCGGCGGCATTCCTCCATGTACCAATCGCAACCGAGCGCGACATCGCCAAGGATGACGACGGGAATGTTCTCTTTCTTCATGGCGTAAAGGAAGCCAAGCTGTTCGTTGCGAGGCTCGATCGCCCCGACGTAAAGCACGAACTCACGCAACTTAGCGTAACGCCGAAACGGTTCGGGGTCGGCTTTGCACCAATGGGGATCGACGCCGTGGGGGACGACGCGGATTTGGCCGGCGGGCAGTTTGCATCGCCGCAGAATCTGTTGGCCTTCCGACTTTGAGTTCGGCAACAACAAATCGACGGCACCGTACAAATCGCGCTGCCACTTGGGTGACTGAGAGAACATCCATTGCCCCGCCTTGGAAACGGCAGCCCGTGCCTTTTCCAACCAAGTACGTGGATTGCCGCAGCTGCCATCTTCTTCGTGCCACATCTGCGGCGAAAGAACGACCCTGATCCCACAGGCCTGAGCCGATTCAACGACACGGAGGAATTCCGGCGACGTTCCGAAAAGATGCAAGCAGCGGGCCTCGCCCAAGGCATCTTCATAGGGCCGCCACAGCCGCGCGCTGATGCCGGCCGCCGGCAAAGCGGCCGCAAGTGCTAGCATGCTTCCCTGGGCTGCCTGGGAGGGGATTCCCAAACGTGAACCAAGTAGGACATCTACCGCAACCGTGGAAGGCCGCCGAATGGCCCCCGCGCGGAGAGACGACGAGGCAATCGCCGACATGGCTGCCGTTTGTGCGGCTCGCTTTCGGGATCGTGGGGCAGCCTTCATTTCCTTGACCGATCGGTGGGCAATCCGTTACAACGCACAATAACAAGCGACCTGCGTTACTTCAAACCGAGCCATTCTATCATAATTGCTTACCGGCGAAAAGGCCAAGCGGACCTTTGAAGGACTCTTTTTTGGGATGCTAAGTGTTCCTAACGTGGCAGGTCGCGGATCGCCTTTTGAAGCATCAGTCGGCCCCTTTTGACAACTCGCGCGGTTGGACATAGAATGGACTCCCTAGCTTGGCAAGACGATAAGAGTAAGTAATTTGGGGCGGTAGCTCAGCTGGGAGAGCGCTACGTTCGCAATGTAGAGGTCGGGAGTTCGATCCTCCTCCGCTCCACTTTGAAAGCCACTTACGTAACGTTGCGTAAGTGGCTTTTCTTATTGGGTTTAGGCCATCTATACCCGTCCCATCCGATGGCCAATTTTGGCCTAATACCCATGGAAGGCTATTGCCTAAAGTGCAGATAGGTATAGATATCACGGAATTGTCAAACGCCGGCCGGCCAGAAGTTCAGCCTTGGGATACAACGTACCCCGCCATACAATACCGCCGCGTTGATGCCCCAGGTAGCCGCTTCGCATCATAATAGCCGAGGCTATCCATGCTGCAAACGGAGCGAACAAGCCGGGCAGGAAGCTTGCTCGCGTCCATCGGGCGAGAATGATGGAACTTGTCGCGGCGGCAAGCAGCATGGCAACGCCCGACCACATCAGACCCGGAATTCTCCAACTGGCGAAGGCCACCCAAGGTGCCCATTCCAAGGCGATAAGTGCCGCGCACATTACGACGATGCGAAGGAGACTGCACCGCGCGGCACTGGAATACGCCTTTTCCGCCCCGCGAGCCATCTCGGTCAGGTTGCCGTACCACTGAAGCCCTAGCAAACCGTGCGCATTGACGAGCCCGCATGCGGCCCCCGACTGCTTGAGCATCATCCCCAGTCCAACATCGTCGCCCACTTCCATGCGGAGCCAAGCAAATCCTTCCGTTTGTCGCAAGGCTTCGCGGCGCACCAAATTGAATGCCCCAACGCCCACGAATGCCCGCGATTTCGGATCGCCCACGGCCCACAGCCGCAGAGCCACGAGAAAGATGCGACAGAAGAGGGCCACGCTCGCATCGACGACAAGCGATGTCGGCCAGATGTCGGGCAGCGCGGCAAGATGGTCGAGCTTCTGTTCCAGGGCATACGATACCGAACGACGTAGTGCGCCTTGGGACATGTGTACGTCGGCATCCGCGAAGAGAAGCCACGAGCCGGTCGCTTTCTCGCTACCGAGCGAGAGGGCATGGACCTTGCCGAGCCAGCCGTCGGGGAGCAACTCGACGTGAAAGGCTCGAATCCGCTCGTCCTCGGCCGCCATGCGGTCGACAATCTGGCCGGTGCCATCGGTCGAGCGGTCATCGATCAAGATGACTTCAACGTCGGGATAGTCTTGCTGCAAGACCGATCGCAGGGCCGACTCCAAAGTCTCCGCTTCATTGCAGGCCGGAATAACTAACGACAGACGCGGCCATATCTCGGGCTGCGGCGGACGAACCTGCTCAAGCAATGGCACGGCGCGAACAATCCGCACCGTGCCTACAAGCATCCAAAGCCAATAGATGCAGCCCAGAAAGGCATACGCGATCAGTATTCCGTTAAGAACCATTGCCGCCTACAAGCCTAACTCCCCTCGCCCGCGATTGTCGGTACATGGTGCCTGGGGGAAGGGGCCGGGGGTGAGGGGAGATGCAGTACGAAAGCACGGTGTCGTTCCCTGCCGGCTATCAAGCAATTCTCGTTCTCAAGCCGGTTACGAGGCCGGCTTTGCGGGCGGCTCAAGCGCGGGGCCTTCCGTCTGTGCCGGAACCGGCTTCGCCGGAGGCTCAAACTCCGGCGACGGCGTACTCGGCGCATCGGGCTCAAGCTTCAACGTGCTTTGCTGCGGCTTTTCAGATTCGGTCCCCGACGTTGCGGAGGGCGATTTCGGCTTCTCCGAACCTGACGCAGCCGGCGATGTGCCAGAACCCTTGTCTTTGTTGTCGGCTGGCGACGAGCATCCGCCCACGACTGCCAAAGCACCGGTCAAAAACCATGCGGACCATTGAATCGATCGAGAAAAATCACGCGACATTTGCCAACTCCTGCATTTTACGCTGCGAACTGTCAAGACTAGGTGGAACTGCCCGGCGGCCACGATTTGTGCAGATTCCGACGCCCGCCGACCGGCGGTGTTATGTTGTGCAGCCCACCTTTTAGAATGGCATCCAGGGGCCGAAATGTCAACCGGGTGTAAGTCGGATCGCTATATTCTGGGCGTTTCTGCTCCCGTCGCCGGATTCAGACGATCTCTAGTAGGATAATGTAGGTGGATTGCGCGAGAAATGCCGCTTGTAGGTGCGACTTGGAACCCGAATCATCGAGGGAAGACGGAACTGCCTTGTGGCTCGTGCCGCGGTTTTGTGGTGCGGCCGCCTCGGCTGCATCACAAATTGCTTTGGGAATCGCACAACGCAAACCCTGTCAATCGACGAACGTCTCAACAACCTCAAACTCAATTCGCATCCTCGTTGGCTTTGACAACGAAGACATCGATGGCCAAGGCCCGGCGGAAGGCGACGCATTGATCTTTTGCGTGAGCACGGATGGCGAGGATGGAGGAGGCCAGAGCATGAAAACGGTTCCCGACACTTTCCTGGTCCCAGCAGCTACTTCGATTATCTCTTGAAAACGGGAGCGATCAAGTACTGGCCCTGCAGGAACTTGAGGAATTGGCGAGACCATTCAGCGGTCAGGTTATACGTCTATCGACGATTTGTCGGGGACTGACATGCTGAAGTGGTGCCGATTCCACGGAGAGGGCAGTCTCTTCATTTGGATTGTGGTGGATGGCTGCGAACTGGCTGGGCGTCAGGTAGCCGAGCGATGAATGATTGCGGCGGCTTTCGCCACGATTTTCGACGTTATGTTCGGGCCGTCCTGCGCATTGGCGGTGGAAATAAAGAAAGTCGCGGCGTAAAAAAGTGGGGCAACGCATCGTGTTGTATTCATAATGGTTAAGAATCGGTCAATGTTTGTGGTTCATCCGACTGAAGAGTGCGCGGACGTAAGATGTTATGCAGACAGCGGCTTCGCCGCGAGGATTTTTTGAGGCATAGGTCCAGTGTACAATGGGATTCTCAAAATGGCCCCGGCCGATCGAGTACCAGCTGGGGCCTCAGCCGCCATTGGCGCACTGGAGCCTGGATATCCCTTGTCGGGTTGCGTCCCCGCAGAGCCTGACTCCGTTTCTCCAGACCGTGGCAGTATAGCTGGGGACCATTCTCGGAAGCAACCACCATTGGACACTGGACTTATGCCTCGAAAATCCCCGTGCCAACGGCCCGCGCATTCTTGAGCCAGTTGAACCTTGTTTGTTAACTGGATTTGCCGGGAGGTTTCCCAGCGGCTACCACGGGCAACGTGGTCAGGCGCAGGTGGGTGCAGCCGTACGGAACTAATGTCGCGACCGACGTTTTGCCGACGGATTGCAATCCAATCTCGCCCGGCAAAGTGGCGGGATTTTTTGGCATCTGCTTAATGTCTAACGGCGGAATTTCGGGAATGGGTTTCCATTCTGATTCCCATTGCGGCAATGCGCGCAATGGAACTTCAATCCGCACCGGTGCACTTTCGACAATGAAAGGGTTTTCCGGCATCGGCGATTCAATCACCTTGAAGGTATTCGGCGCACTTTTTTGAGCCGCGTCCATTCCGTAACGCCATTCGCTTTGCGGAAAAAATTCGATGGCAGGAAAC
>JANXOJ010000408.1 GCA_025353625.1 Planctomycetota bacterium
CCCTTGTTTCTCCAGCCGTTGTAGCAGCCATTTCTCGGGGCCGCGCTTGACCCGCGTAAACCATCGCTCCTCTTCCGGATGAATGGCATCCACCATGATGGTGGTAATGCCGGCTCGATTGCCGGCCAGGATATCGGCAAAAAGCTGGTCGCCGATCATGGTCGTGGTTTGCGGCTGCGAGCCGATTTGCTGCATCGCTCGGCGAACCCCATTGGGGAGCGGCTTGAGGGCTTTGGCCACATAGGGCAGGTTTAGGCGAGCGGCAAATCGACCAATCCGCTCGCCCATGCCGTTGGAGACGAGGCACAACCCAAATCCGTCGTGACGCACTGCATCGAGCCATTCAACCACGCCGGGGGCACACTCCTCATCGCCGTATCGCTTGAGCGTACAGTCAACATCGAGCAGCAAGCTTTTCATCCCTAGCGAACGCAGCCGCTCGGGAGTCAGCTCCGCAACGCTGGCAACGCGGTAGGTTGGAGTCAGGAGTCGAAACATGCAAAATATTCAAATGAGGTAAAAGGAACGTCAGGTGGGGAATTTGCGGATTAACTTGCGACCTTTTTACGTTCGTTTTCTCAGCACAAACACCGTATCCGAAATGTCGTTGTTCAATTCCTGCGGCTCGTCTATTTCATACCAGAAGTCGTAAACATCGCATAACTCAAACTGCGGCACGCTGGCGAATAAGCGGCGGATTTGCGCGGCCGTATAGAGCCGTAGATCAAATTCGCTTCGGAATCGCCAAAGGTCTTCGCCGCAGCGAACGCGAAGCGACACGCGCATTTTTTCAATCCTGCGGCGACGGTCGGAGGCGAAAACGCGCAAATCGGTAAAGACCGCTGTTTTCCCTTGAGTCACCGTCCAGCGTTCGATCGAATAAGGATCGGCGTCGAGCGGAACGAGATGCAAGCCGAGGAGATACAGCCCTCCCGGCCGCAGGTTGCGGGCAACGGACTCCAAATGGCTACGCGCGGCTGATTCCGTGAGCAAGTGGCGAAAGCTGTTCAAAAGGCAACAGGCGGCATCGGCCGGGCGATCTAACTCGAATGCGGTCATATCGGCGAGGAGCGTTTCGGCCGTTAACTTCCGCCGCGCCAATCGTTTCCGCAGATATTTTAACGCCGGTTCGCTCAGGTCCAGCCCGATCAACTGATAGCCGCGCGAGGCCAGTTCCACGACCAACCGCCCGCTGCCGCAAGCCGGCTCGACGATGCGGCGTACGGGAAAATCGCAATACTTCCGCGCGGCTGCTTCCACGAAGGTGGCTTCCAAAGCCGTATCCTCACGGAAGGCCATGTCGTAGTATTGCGGATGATCGTACCAGCTTTGATCGGATGTTTTGATTGGGGGCAAGTTCGTTTCCCGGACGTTCCATGTTGAAAAAATGGTGGATCGGCACTGACCCACCATTCGTGGATTATCGATACCGCACTACTTCCCCGCGACGGCCTTTTCACCATAAAGCGGCATGAAGCGATAGTAGACCTCCAAGATCATAGTCGCCACGGCCGTGTTGTAAAGCCGGCCGCCGGCGTCGCTCTGTTGGCTGCGGAAAAACCAACTGCCCGCCGGGTGGCCTTCGCGGGCTTGGGTGGAAATCAGGTAGTCGCGCATCTTCAAATTCCAAGCGTTCCATTCCGGGCCGGACCAGTGAAACAGCACTTGAGTCGTGTAATAGTTGAAATACATATCTTCATTCGACGGTCCTAATTTGCTCAGATTGGCAACGCCTTGGATCAGCCCCGCCTTGTCTCTCTTCCAGCCGCCGTACATGCGGCAGAGCAGCCCGACGGCGGAGGTGGTATTTCGGGGCTTGCGGGAATCGTAGCCATATTGCGAACCGTCCGGGCTTTGCACGCTGTCGAGAAACTTTTCGGCCCCCTGGAGCGCGGGCGAGTGGACGTCGAGCCGGGCCATCTGTCCGCTTTTCATAGCCACGATCATCCAGCCGGTGACGGTCGTATCTCCCGGCTCGCCTGGATTGTAACGCCAGCCGCCGCCGTTGTGGTCTTGGACGTAGGCAATATAGTCGAGCCCGCCTTGAGCGGCGACCTTTAGTTTTTCGTCCTGAGTCATACCGTAGGCTTCGCAAAGGGCAACCGTGGCCAAGGCTTGGCCGTACATCGAGCTATCGCGAAAGTCGGTGCCGTAGGAGATTACAAGCCCTTTGCCGATGAGAAAATCGAGCCCGCGTTGCACCACGTCTTGGTACTCGCCTTGTTGATGCGTATATCCGGCACCGAGAAAAGGCAGCAATGCAAGGCCGGTGGCGGCCGTGCTGCTGGCCTCGCTGCCGGGGTTTAAGCAATAGTGCATACAGGCGTCGGTCTGATGATTGCAACTCCAGCTTCCATCGGCCTTTTGATGCGCAACGAGCCACCGCAGCCCGCGTTCGACGGCCTCCTCGCTCTGCTGCGATCCACCGCCATAGCGGGCCGCTTCCGTGCGATTCTTGGGCGTGCGGCGTTTGAAGCGGCCTTCCATGAACTTATCGATCGACGCGACGAGGTCCGCCGATGGCCCCTTGGCATCGGCCGGCTCGCCGGGCAGCGTCGTTGCCGAGGAGGGAGGTTGTTTTGCCGTGGCGGGCGGTGGTTCATTTTTGACTTGGGGTTTTGGTTGCGGCATCGGCACGTTGGGCGGCTTCGGCGGCGGAGTCAAACTGGCCACTTTGTTGACGGGCACGGTGACATTCACGGCAATTGGTATCACGAGTTGCTCCCCGAGTTGCTCCACCAGCGGCTCTGCAATGAGGTCCGGCGGAGCGGATTGATCGGATGAAGCAATTGACGGCGACGCCATTTCGCCGGCTTCGTCACTCGGATCGCGGCGCGGTAATCGGGTGATCCAAAATGCCAAGGCCGTGAGCACGATCAAATGGACCAGGATACTCAGTCCATAGCCAACCCGTTCCCGTCGCACGGGGTTCGCTAGCCACTGCTCCCAGCGCGGCGACATGCGGATGCGGTTGCGAAAGAGGCTTCCGACCTTTTCGGTGTCGATCACCAGCGAGTCGAGTTCGATTGTCTTCGGTTGTATTACTTCCTGCCGAATCGACGCGGCGGGCGCAACCTTGGGCGGAGGCGGAAGCTCCCGCACACGGTAGCTTTTTGAGATCACCTCCGACGATTTGGGCTTCGGCTCGGTCACGACTGCGATTCCACGTTGGACTAGCCGCAAAGCGGCGACAGGCGATAGGCTTCCGCCCCTCCGGGGCTAACAACCTCCTGGAGTCGCTCAGCCAATTGGGGCGGATGTAGCAATTATAGCTTATTGGAAGCCAGCTATTGTCGAATCAAAAGGCTCTCCGCAATGTCCGACCACACTTGGAACGGTCGAAACGGCTCGCCGTGCTTCGTTAGCACCTCGGCTAAGTCAGCCCGTGCAAAGCGTAGTTCGCCCGGCACCAGCCGAGCGGCTTCCTCGTCGGGGAAGCCGTCCCCAGCAAAAGCGACGCGATAACCGGCATCGAGTTGTTTTCGCACGACGCGGGCCTTGTCGATGCCGAGCGTGGGCGAAAGAAAGGGCGATTTTAGCGGCATTTCCATGAGCAGACCTCGCCCCGGCTCGAAGCGGCCTGGGTTGGAATGGACTTCCAACTCGACACCGGAGGCGGCCAACAAGCGGCGGATGTACCAATCGCAGCCGGCGGATGTGACGATCACTTGCCATCCGGCATACCGCAAATTGGCCACCGCGTTTG
>JANXOJ010000415.1 GCA_025353625.1 Planctomycetota bacterium
CGCCAACTTAACGAGCGCGGAAACGCGCCAACCCTAGTTCTTGCTGGAGGCCTGAAACACGAAAACGTTGCGGAAGCAATCCGAACAACCGGCGTTCGCGCCGTCGATACGGCCAGCGGCGTGGAAATCGAGCCGGGGATAAAAAACCCCGCCGATATTTGTGCTTTTGTTCGCGCGGTAAAGCGGGCATTTGCCGCGTCGGACAGCGTATCGGACTGCGAGGCGACCTGAAAAGTAAGCGATGCATGCGAGCATCAAGGGATCCTTTTAGTCCGACCCGAGTTAAAATTGATTCCGAGCGCGGAATTCTAGGGACAGCTCGATTTTGTTGTCGATTTGCCCGCTTTTTCAAGCTCCCGGCCAGCCCTTGCCTAACCCCCCCTCTAAACCGTATAATACTCGACTAAATAATCATTCACTTTCTATGGAGCTTCCGACGTGTCTCAGGTCAAAACCAAGCCTGCCTATCAAGTTGCCGATATGTCCCTGGCCAGTTGGGGCCGCAAGGAGATGGACCTTGCCGAAAATGAAATGCCCGGCCTGATGGCTCTGCGGCGAAAATATGGCAAAGCCAAGCCGCTCGCCGGGGCGCGCATCGCCGGCTGCCTCCACATGACGATCCAAACGGCCGTCCTCATCGAGACGCTGACCGAGTTGGGGGCCGAAGTTACCTGGACGAGTTGCAATATCTATTCCACCCAAGACCATGCCGCCGCCGCCATCGCTGCCACCCGAGTTCCGGTGTTCGCCTGGAAGGGCGAGACCCTGCAAGAATATTGGGACAACATCCTCATCCAGGTGCAAAGCTTCCGCGACGCCGAGGGGCCGAATATCCTCCTCGACGACGGCGGCGACCTCACTTTGTTGCTGCATAAGGGCGTTGAGTTCGAGGCCAAGGGGGAAGTACCCGATCCAAGCAAGGCCGAGCACGACGAAGAGCGCGCCCTGCTCACCACCATGACCCGCAGCCTGGCGGAAGACCCCTCGCGGTTCACGCGAATGATCGCCAACGTCCTCGGCGTGAGCGAAGAGACGACCACCGGCGTGCATCGCCTCTACGACATGCACAGTCGCGGCGAGTTGCTCTTCCCGGCCATCAACGTCAACGATTCGGTGACGAAGAGCAAGTTCGATAACCTCTACGGCTGCCGCGAATCGCTCGCCGACGGCATCAAGCGCGCGACCGACGTCATGATCGCCGGCAAAGTCGCCGTCATCTGCGGTTACGGCGATGTGGGCAAGGGCTGTGCGCACTCGATGCGGTCCTACGGTGCCCGCGTCATCATCACCGAGATCGACCCCATCTGCGCCTTGCAGGCTGCGATGGAAGGCTTTGAAGTCACGACGATGGAAGAAGCCTGCTCGCGGGGCAATCTCTTCGTCACGACGACCGGCTGCCGCGACATCATCTTGGGCCATCACATGGAGAAGATGCCCAACGACGCCATCGTCTGCAACATCGGCCACTTCGACCTGGAAATCGATGTCGGCTGGCTGAACAACAACAAGAGCATCAAGAAGACGAACATCAAGCCGCTCGTCGACCGCTACACGTTCGCCGATGGCCATTCGATCCTCATCCTGGCCGAAGGCCGCCTCGTGAACCTCGGCTGCGCGACCGGCCATCCGTCGTTTGTGATGTCGAACTCGTTCACGAATCAGGTCTTGGCCCAACTGGCTCTCTTCACCGAAACCGACAAATACCCCTTGGGTGTCTACTGCCTGCCCAAGCACCTCGATGAAGAAGTCGCCCGGCTGCACCTCGACCAACTCGGCGTGAAGCTGACCAAGCTAACGCAGAAGCAGGCCGAGTATTTGAAGATCCCGGCCAGCGGGCCGTTCAAGCCGGATCATTATCGGTATTAGAGGATCGCCAAAACCGGCGGTGGAATACCTGAAGTCGTTGGTGATAGATCGTCCGCTTTCACCTTGGACACGTCGCATCGACCAATCGCCCCAGATGTTCCTCCACGCACTGCGAAAGCGCGGGCGGGTTGTAGCCGCCTTCCAGCACGCTTACCGTGCGGCAATCGGCGTGAACGGCGGCCACGTCTAGGATCAGATCGGTCATCGTGCCGTAGTCCTCGGCCTCCAGACCGAGGTTGCCCAAGGGGTCGGTGCGATGGGCGTCGAAGCCGCACTTACAAGTACAAGTTGCGGGCGGATGACGTCGGCGAACGATTGCAGGCCGTTGCGGAAGATTTCAAGGTAGTCGGCCCTCGACGTGCCCTCCGCAATAGGCAGATTGAGCGTGCTGCCTAGGCCCGTGCCTTCGCCCCGTTCGTCGGCAGCACCGGTGCCGGGGTAAAACGGATAGCGATGGATCGACAAAAAGCCGACTCGCGGCTCGCCGTAAAAAATATCTTGCGTGCCGTTGCCGTGATGGACATCGAAATCGACGATGAGGATCCGGTCCAGTCCCAATTCATCGACCGCCATCGACGCCCCCACGGCGACATTGTTGAAGAGGCAGAAGCCCATTGCTCGACTGGCTAGGGCATGATGACCGGGCGGGCGAACGAGACAAAACGCCGTCGTATCTTCACCGCGAACGACGCGCTTCACGGCATCGACGACCGCCCCCGCCGCGAGCAGCGCGACTTCGTAGCTGGCCCGACTGCAAATTGTGTCACTATCGAGGTGGCCGCCGCCCGATTCGGCGAAGGCGCGAATCGAGTCGATATAGGCAGGCGTGTGGATTCGTGCGAGCCTTGCTCGGTCACAAGGCTCAAACCTCGGGCACTGGCATTGGGAAGCCAGCCACGTTCGGTCGAGATGGCTATCGATCGACTTCAGCCGCAACGGCCGTTCGGGGTGATTGCCCGTATCGTGGGCCAGAAACCGCGTATCTCGATAAAGCAGCGTCATGGTGCCATCAATCTACACAATGGGGGGTATGCTGTCAACTTGCCGATCCAACTTGACAGGCATTGCCATCCATGAGTACCCTAGAGAGTGGGTAGGTGAGGGCGCAGTACCCTTAAAACCGGGCTTGGGGCGATATTCGTATCGAAAGATTTAGCATGTTTTGTCGAAGCACCTTTGAAAATACCAAGCTTTGGGCGGTCGTTGCCATCTTCGTGGCGTGCCTTGGTCCCTCTACGCGAACATCCTTGGCCCAAAGTTCGGCTGCCGGCTGGGCCGAGCGGGAGTTCAAGGAAATCGCACCGAAACGCCTGCCATTTAATGGGCTTGTGAGCGTACTTCAGGCGGGCACGTTCAGCGACGATGAAGAAGAGAAGGGATTCATCGCCTACTTCAACGCCTTTGTATTTCCCAAGGTCACAACCAAAGCAGGTCGAAAGCCCTTGGGACGCGAAAATGAAGACATCGTTCGCGATTTACACAACGTACTTGCCAAGGCCGCGACGGCTCCCAATCCGCAGGTCTACAACAAGCTCTGTGAAATCACACTTGCCTATATGCAGAAGGTTGCCAAGAACGATCCGACGCTGGCAGAGGGTGGTCAGTTCCATCCAGCAGCGCGCGTAACCGCCATGCTAGCCATCGCGGAAGTGCAACCTCAGCAATCGATTCCCATTTTGCTCGCCACGGTTCGCGATGCGAAGCAGCTCGATGCGGTGCGTGTCGCCGCGATGTCGGGCTTGGTGCAGTTTGCGACAAAAAAAGGCACGATCGCCAATGCCGGGACGGAACCGGCCGTGGTTGGCACGATGGTCGTGCTCGCCGGTGCCGCGGTCCCCAAGACCGAGCGGGCCGACGCCATTCGCTGGATGCGAGGCCAGGCGGCAGAAGTACTTGCATCCTTGGGTAAGACCGGCCAGAACAACTCCGTTCCGGCCGCCTTGCTCAAGATAGCCGCCGATAAGGATCTCGGTATCCCGATCCGCATTAAAGCGGTCCAAGCGATTGGAAAATTAGACTACGGCAACAGTGCCCTGGAGGGCAGTCCGTATGTGGCTGCCTTCGCCGATATCGCTCGCGAGGCATTGAGCGAAGACAAGCCGGCAGACCGAGCACGCGTGAAGTCGGTCGCCAGGGAATTGCTCGCCAGCTTGAAGATTGTCGGTCCTTGGGCGCAAGGCAAGGACAAGCTAGCGGCGGAAAAGTTGCAAGCCGTCGTGCAGAAACTAAACGATGCATTGGAGCCGGCATCCGTTACCGACACAGCCGTAAAAGCGGCCATCGAAGCGGCTCGAACTTCCGTCGGCAGCATCAAGAAGTGATCGCCAACAAGGT
>JANXOJ010000421.1 GCA_025353625.1 Planctomycetota bacterium
ACGATGTGGAATTGTTGGGTGAGGACGTGGAATCAACCGATTACCACCAGTTACTGGCCCATGCAAAAGATGCGTTTGCCGACCTAACGGCTGAAGGGTAGAGGGGCCATGCTCATCGTCACCAGCCAGCTTCACATCCCACGGACGGAATTTGAAATCACCTTTTCGCGGAGCAGCGGCCCCGGTGGGCAGAACGTCAATAAGGTCAACAGCAAGGCGACGCTACGTTGGCCGATTCGGGCGAGCAGCTCGTTGCCGGAGGCCATACGTCAGCGATTTCTACAAAGGTACGCCGCCCGGCTGACGACCGAGGGCGAAATTCTCATCATCAGCCAGCGGTATCGCGACGCCCCGCGCAATGCTCAAGACTGTCTGGAAAAGCTCCGCGACCTGCTGGCCGCCGTGGCTCAGCCACCCAAGGCCCGCCGCGCAACACGCCGAACGCGGGGATCGGTGGAACGTCGCCTGCAAGGAAAACGCCGCCGCTCCGATTCCATCCAGGGTCGCCGCAATCGGGGGGATGACTAGGCGGGAGGGCAATTCACGTTTTCCCGCCGGCCGCTATAATGGTGTGAAAGACCGTTCTCCTCCGTCGCGAAAAAAACAGAATTCATGGCCCAGCATCAAGATATCGACTTCATATTCCGCGAATGGCCCTATCAGCCCGGCGTCATCAGTGCGCGGCTCACCCGCGCCCACGATGGCCGCGAAGTCTTGCAAATGCGGATCGAAATGGGCCTTTTGCAGATGGAGGTTACCGGCCGGCCCGACGGTGCTCACCCCGGCGGGATGGAAACCTATCTCGATCAATTGAAGACCCAGATCGGCCGCGAAACGGCCGAGGAGCCGGCGACGTTGACCGACGAGCAGTGTTTTGAGATCGATCGCGAGTTTCTGCAATTTTACCATCGGCGAATTTGCTGTTTGGCACTGCGGGAATTCGATCGGGCGGTGGCCGATGCGGACCACACGCTGGCCCTGATGGACTTCGTAGCGGCCCATTCTCCCAACGAGGATTGGACCCTCTCGCACGAGCGTTATCGGCCCTTCGTCCACTTCCATCGCACGCAGGCCCAGGCTTTGGCCGTGCTGGAAAAGGCGGGGGCCGAGGCGGCGATCGAGGAAATCCAAAAGGGGACGGAAGAAATGCGGCAAATCTTCGTGCGCATGGAGGCCGAGGACCAGTTCGATCAGGACGAACTGGTCAATCAACTCCGCGAACTGACCGAGTCGCTCCGCAAGGAGTATCACGTCGGCCGAACGTTGGGTGAGCAACTTGCCGATGCCGTGGCTGCCGAAGAATACGAACGGGCTGCCAGCCTCCGCGATGAAATCGCCCTCCGCCACATCCCCCGCAAGCGTCCGGAGTGATCGCACTCCCTTCTCCCGGTGAGAGGGGACCGGGGCCTACTTCATATCCCACGCTTGCAGCCAAGTTGTCTTCCTCGGCTGCAAGGCGAAATCCTCGCGGAGGCGTTTCTCCATGTCGTTCATGTGACCGGCACCGTAGAAGATGGCGATTTTTTTCTTGCCCGAAGCAATCTGTTTCTTTAAGACCTGCAAAGCCCGCTTGTTCCGCTCGCCGATCAAGGTTCCGCCCTTGGGGCCTTCAAAGACGACCATTGCGCCTTCCATCTCTTCAAACTGTTCGGCCATAGCCCTCTTCAAGGCCATCGAACGATCTTTCTGGAAGAGAGCGACGAGTAAATCGATTTCGGATCCCTTGCCGTCGCCTTGGGCCTGCTTGGCAATGGCATAGCCGATCATCCGTGCGAAGATATCGGAAATACCCTCATCGCGGTCGTGCATCGACTTCGAGAAACCCTCGGGCGAGAGATCGGCGTGAACGAAGTTCTTCGGCGTGTAGTCCACCTCGTCGAGTTGGAATTGGAGGTGCAGCATATCTTTCATGCCGAGTTGCATGGCCGAGAGCGGGTTGCTGCTCTTCTCCTTGCGGCCTCCCTTGGGGATCCGCGTCCCCTCCGGCGCGACGAGTTCATAGAGGACGGCGTCGTAATCCTTAAACCGGTGGTTCAAATCCGCGTAATAGCTTTTGTCGGCAATATGAACCGCCCCGACGAGATCGACCGTCAACGGTGCCGCCTTGGGGTCGATCGGCACGAAGCTCACGATAGCCGTTTCCAAGGCCGTAGGCCGCTCTTTCTCGTCGCGGAGCGTCCGCATATATTGAGTCTTGGCAGTGGCTGCGGCCGCAGGCTCTTTTGCCGCAAGGGTCGAGCTTGCCGTCAGGCTGACTGCCGCCGAAAACACGAGCAAAAACTGCCATCGATTCAGAAACACCATGCAACGGTTCCTCCTTGGTTTCGTTCAACGGTTTCGTTC
>JANXOJ010000491.1 GCA_025353625.1 Planctomycetota bacterium
TCCAAGACCCAGACATCGACGATCTCAGAAAAAGCGCGAGGGTCCAATTCGGCCAACGCCTGATAGTAACTTCGGGTGAAAAGCTCGCGGTTGCCGACGGTCGCCTTGGCCGTTAGGTCGAGGATCAGCGAGGGCGAGATCGGCGAGATGAGCAATTCAAAGCGGCTGAAGGCAGTCTGACGCGGCTGCCCGCGACGCAGTCGCAAATCCTCGCGGCTGACGACGGCACCCCAGCCGCGCGCATCGACGATTGTCTCGAAGCGGAAGCCGGGAAACCGATCGGCCAATTGGTGCAAAGCGCGTTCAAAATGCTCGGAAAGCTCCAGGCGGGCTTGCGAGTGCAACCGCTGCAACTCTTTTTCCGTCAGCGCGCGCTGGGCTTCTTGTTCGGCCCGAGCATTGCCGGAGCGACGGCCGCGATCAATCGCGCGTTCGAGTCGTTCTTGAAAGTTCATGAAGGTAGGGCGTTATCTGTCGTTGTCGGCGGCTCAAGTTTCTTGGCGGAGCCATCGGGCGGAGCGTCGTCCGTAATCTTTGGCTTCTGCGTGTCTCTACCGGTCGAGGGCGGCTTTTTGGTTTCGTCCTTGGTCTCGAAGAACTGCATCAAATCGCCGAAGGTTCGCATCGGGGCCTTGCCCTTTTTCATCTCGTCGGTGATCGGGGCGGCCGGTTTGGGCTTGGGTTTGTATTCGGTGGCTCGGCTTTGCCCTGGGCCTTGAGGATATGGCCTTCGCGGCGGCCCGCTAGAACCTCTACGATCATCGCGGCGATCGTCGCGTCCGCGTCCACTCTGGCTACTACCGGATCCACCACCCTGCTGCTGCCCACCGGCGTGTTGGGGACGGCGACCCTGCTGTGGACGCCCGCCTCGAGAGCCACCGCCCTGTTGCGAACCACTTTGCGGTTGACCGTCCTGTGGCGTGCCAACTTGTCCAGTCTGGCCTGTCGCACCTTCGGGACGACGTCCTTGAGGACGCCCCCCTTGTTGGTCGCGGCCGCGCTGCTGGCCTTGACGATTGTTTCCACTGCGCGGCGGGCGATCTGTCGGCTGCCCGCTTTGACCATCACCTTGCTGCCCTTGCTCGCCTTCTCCGCGTGCGGTTCGTCGCGAACGCTCCGAGCCGGGCTGAACCATCGTCAACGAAACCCGCCGCCGCTCCTTGTCGACCTCCATGACCCAGACCTTGACGATATCGCCCACGGCGACAACCTCATGGGGATCGCGAATAAATCGGTCGGCCAAGCGGCTGACGTGGACCAGTCCGCTGTCGTGCATGCCAATATCGACGAAGCAGCCGAAATCGACCACATTGAGTATTGTGCCGGTCAATTCCATGCCGGCGGCAAGGTCTTCGAGCTTCAGCACGCCTTGCTTAAAGACGGGTAGCGGCAAGTCTTCGCGCGGGTCGCGACCGGGCCGGACCAACTGCGCCAGAATATCCGATAGCGTAAGCACGCCGACCGCCGTTTCCTTGGGAACCTTGGGGGCCGCCTCAAGGGGCGCGGAATGAACTCCCGCAGTAGCGGGAGTATCCGCAGTAGCTGGAGTTTCCGCAGTCGGCGACGCAACCTGCGGGATGGGCATCGCATCGCCCGTCGCTGCTTCGCCCGACGCCGCTTCGGCGGGATCGGCGAAATCGAGTAGCGACATCTGTTGTTGCGGCAGATGCCCGAACAGTTCCTTGCTCAGTTCCGGGAGGTCGACGCAGGTCATTTTTTGGGCCAAAGCGGCAGCCGACTCTTTCTCCGTTAAATCGGAAGGCTTGCCTTCAAATAGCCCTAGCACTTTCCTGGCGATGACGTAGCTCTCGGGATGAATCCAGGTGGAATCGAGCGGATTGTCGCCGCCCGTAATCTTGAGGAACCCGGCCGCTTGCACGAACGTTGCCTCGCCGAAGCCGGCTACTTCGCGAAGCTGCTCGCGATTGCGGAAGGGGCCATGCTCGCGGCGGTACTCAAAAACCCGCCGAGCGGTCAATTGGTTCAAACCGGAAACGTAGCGGAGCAGTGCCGGGCTGGCCGTGTTGACGTCGACGCCGACGTAGTTCACACACGATGCGACGACCTCATCGAGCGACACTTCCAGGTGCTTGGCCTTGACGTCGTGCTGGTAGAGCCCGACGCCGATGCTGGCCGGCTCGATCTTCACCAATTCGCTGAGGGGATCGAGCAAGCGGCGACCGATGGAGACGGCTCCGCGCAACGTGGCATCGTATTCCGGAAATTCTTCGCGGCCCAATTGGCTCGTGGAATAGACGCTCGCGCCGGCCTCGTTGACGATCACATAGGCCACGCCCTTCTCTTTAAGATCGTTGGAAATCAATTCCGCAAAAAAGTCTTCCGCCTCGCGGCAAGCCGTTCCGTTGCCAATCGCCACGACGGTCAACTCAAAGTTTTGGATCAACTCCGTACACTTCCGCTTGGCCTCTTCCGTATGGCCGGCTTTACCGATCAGAAAGATGACGTCTTGGCCTAGCACGTTGCCAAATTGATCGACGGCCGCTAGCTTGCAGCCGCTCTTGAAACCGGGATCGACCGCCAAAACGCGGCGATTGTGGATCGGCGGCTGCAACAACAGATTGCGGAGATTGCGGGCAAATACGCCCACCGCATGCGACTCGGCGCGATCGGTCAACTCGCGGCGGGCCTCGCGCTCCAACGCGGGAAGGATCAATCGGGCCAACGCATCGCGGGCACAGCCGCGAAGATAGTCGGCATGAGGATGTTCGGGCGGGACGAGGATTTCGTCGAGCGCGCCGTGCATGGCTTCAACATGGCAATCGATCTTGACGCGAAGCACCTTCGCACGTTCGGCCCGATTGACGGCCAGGACGCGATGCGGTGGAATCTTTTTGATGTCTTCTGAGTAATCGAAGTAGTCGCGGAATGCCTTGATGCGGCGTTCGTCGGCCTTCCTTTTTTTCAAGTCTTTCTTGTGCTGCTTTTCAGCTTTGGCCCTTTCGCGGTCCCGCGCACGGCGAGCCGATGCGGTCGCAACAGGTGCCGTCTGCGGCTTCGCTTCAGAGGACGCAGTTGCGATCGTCTCGCCGTCGGCCGCCGGTGCTACTTCAGCGGCGATTGTATCAGCGACCGGTTCGACGGCGGGCGATTCAATAGCTTTTTCGGAAACATTCTCGTCAACAACATTCTCGTCAACAACATATTCGTCAACAACCGCCGCGATGGTCGCGGCAGCCACGGTTGAGACCGT
>JANXOJ010000511.1 GCA_025353625.1 Planctomycetota bacterium
TTCCTTACCGCCTGGGCCGACGGCTATCGAAGCGAATTTCCCGCCGAGGCTGAGCGAGCAAGCTTTTTCCTCAGTGGTGCCGGCACGGGTCTCGTCGAAATTGTTCCCTGATGTGCGTCCCCGTTAAACCTTTGGTCCCAAGATGCTGGTTAAATGATGAATTGTTCCGGCTACGGCGCCTTGCAACTTGCTTACCGATGCCCGCAGAATACTGCAATCGGCCAGGGCGGGGCTCAACGCGCGCTTGCGAACAGATTCCAAAAGCTGGTCGAAGGCGTCCGAGCGAAGTTCGAACATGCGGCCCTGCACCATCACGGCGGCCGGGTTAAAGATGTTGGCGACCGCCGCCACGGCAATGGCCAGGTACTCGATCGTTTGCTGGAACTCGGCGTCGATGTTCAAGTCTCCGGAGCTAACCCGTTGCAGCACTTGGTCGATATCGACGGTCGTGCCGATCTTCTCCGAGATGCGCGTTGCCAGAGCCTCATCCGTGGCAACCGTTTCCAGACAGCCGAAGTTTCCGCAGCCGCAACGCCTTCCGTGCGGTTCGACGGTGATATGCCCGATCTCGCCGGCCAAGCCATTATGGCCCGACATGAGTTGGCCGCCGATCATGATCGCTGCCCCCAAACCGCTGGTGGCGTCGATAAACACGAAATCATCCATCCCGCGTGCTTCCCCGAACGTGCGCTCGCCCAGGCAAAGGGCGTCCGTGTCGTGCAAGAGGATGGTGGGAACCGCCAGCCGCTGAGCCAGATCGCGGGCCGGATAGTGCCCGTCCAAAAGATGCAAATTGGCCGAGAAGAAAACCTGCTGTTGGCGACGATCGACCAGCCCCGGCGCACTCAATCCCAAGGCCAGCGTCGTTGTCTTATCGCTTGCCGACATCAGTTTTGTAGCGTGCTGGACGAGGGTTGTCAGAAGCTCTTCGTAGCCGTCGGGCGTGGGAAATCGGGAGATCAATTCTTCTTGCAATTGCCCATGCAAACCGGTCGCCGCAATGCAACATTCGTGCGTGTCCACGACTGCGCTAAGAATCCGCGAGCCGGACTGGGCCAGCCGCAATACCTTTGCCGGTCTGCCGGGCATCGAACCGGGTGCCGGCCCCTCTTCCAGCAAACCAGCGGCGATCAGCGAACCGACCAGTTTGGATACGGTCGGTGGGCTAATGCCCGTTTGACGGACCAAGCCGGCCCTCGACAACTGGCCCGCGGCTTGCACGAACTCCAAGACGCGCCGCTCATTCATGCGGCGCAGCAGGTTGGGTTGGACCTTCGGCTGCAAGGTCGGCGTGTGGCGGGGGGCGGCGGGTTGGCTTTGTTTTTCTTTCATGGCAGCTTTAATTGTACTATCTGAAGGGC
>JANXOJ010000571.1 GCA_025353625.1 Planctomycetota bacterium
ACGGTCAATGGGAAAATCTGGGGATAGTATGGCAGAGTGGGTGCTGTGGCCTGTTTTAGGGAACGATTCTCTGGAAAGGATTTGCTTTGGATCGGGCGATTCGGTTTCGGGGGCTTGGGCGTTTTGAACCACGAAAGGCACGAAGATCACGAAAAAGAAGGAGGGGAAAAAGAAGAATAGGAAAATGAAGGAAATGAATAGGAAGGCTATGGACTTTTAGGCATCCATTGGATGTCAAGCCAGCCCGATTCTTCTTCCTTTCGTGTCATTCGTGCCTTTCGTGGTTCATAATCTTTCCAACGCTCCAGCCGTTTGATTTCGTATGGGGCGGGACCGAAACCATTTCCCGTTGCCGGGGTTTAATCGAGACCGGCTTTCCACCTTTCCCCGCTACTTCCCAAGGAACCCGTTATGTCGCACCTCTCGCGCCGCAATTTCCTCAAGCTTTCTGCCGCCGGACTGGGGGCTGCCGCAGCCTCGGGCGTTCATGCCAATTTCGTCATCGCCGGCACCAAATCGACCGGGCGGGTAATCGGGGCCAACGACACGATCCGCATCGCCGTGGCCGGCATCAATGGCCGAGGTGGAGAACATATCAAAGAATTCTCCGGCATGAAAAACGTCCAGATTGCCTATCTGGTTGATCCCGATAGCTCGCTCTTCCCCAGCCGGATTAAGAGCATCGAAAAGAAGGCCGGCTACAAGCCGACGTGCGTGCAAGACCTCCGCAAAGCCCTGGAGGACAAGACCCTCGATGCCGTCTCCATCGCCACGCCCAACCATTGGCACTCGTTGCTGACCATCTGGGCCTGCCAAGCGGGCAAGGATGTTTACGTCGAAAAGCCGTGCAGCCATACGATGTTTGAAGGCCGCAAGTGCATTGAAGCGGCTGCAAAATATGGCCGCGTCGTCCAGCACGGCACGCAACAGCGCAGTTCGTCCAGCCGGGCCGCCGAGATTGCGTCGCTGCGTGCCGGCAAGTGGGGCAAACTGCAAGTCAGTAAGGCGTATGTCTGCAAGCCGCGTTGGAGCATCGGCATCAAGCAAGACGAGCCTGCCCCGCAGCATCTCGACTTCGATCACTGGCTGGGGCCGGCAGCCAAGCGACCCTTCAACCGCAATCTGGTCCACTACAACTGGCACTGGAACTGGGACTTCGGCAACGGCGAGATCGGCAACCAGGGCGTCCATCAAACCGACGTCGCCCACTGGTCGCTGCCACTCGGCTCGACGCTGCCGACGCGGGTGTGGTGCCTCGGCGGACGGCTCGGCTTTGAAGATCAAGGCAAGACGCCGAACATGCAGTTGGCCGTTTACGAGTTCGGTGATGTGACCGTGGTGATCGAGGTTCGCGGACTCGTCGAGAAAAAGGGCAAATCGGGGAGCGGCGAAAAGACGTTCCCCGCGAAGGTTTCCAACGAGTTCTACACCAGCGAAGGGATGGTGCGGGACGGCAAGTTCCACGCCAAGTCTGGCGGCAAACCGTCGGCGATGGAAGTCGATCCGCTGCCGATCGTGTCCGGCGGGCCGTTTGGCAGCTTCATCACCTGCGTCCGCAACCGCACGCCGGAGAAGGTCAACGCCCCGATCACCAACGGCCACTATTCGGCGTCGTTGTGTCATCTGGCGAACATCTCCTATCGTCTCGGCCATGAAGTGCCCTTCAGCCAGGAGCCGGAAGGACTGAGCAACCCGCAGGTTGCCGAGTCGTTTGCGATGCTTAAGGAAAACCTCAAGGGTGTGGGCGTCGATCTCAGCAAGTCGGTCTACCGCATGGGCCGTACGCTCAAGATCGATCCCGTCACGGAAAAGTTTATTGGCGACGCCGAGGCCGACATGTTGCTAACGCAAACCTACCGCGCGCCGTACATCGTGCCGGAACGGGTCTGATACCTCCCTGCTACGTCGGCCACATTTGTTTTAATGCGTCAACGAGACGCCGATACTGCGCCGGGTAGTTGTACGCCTGGGCGGAAATCCGCAACACGACGCGCGGCTTCGTGGGAAAGTAATAGACCGGCACCGCGATGCGAAATCGTTCGAACAACTGTTGGTTCAATCGCTGCTGATCGACGAATTCGTCCGGCGGATGCGCGTCGTCGCCAAGCTCGACTGCGGCCATCGAGCCAAGCATCGAGCCAACCATCGCTGCCGTGCAAAGCGGCCGCACGCCAAGCTCGCGCACGAGCAGCTCTTGCCCCGCCACGGCCATCCGATGGTTCCGCTCCATAAGTGCCGCAAGCCCGCCCGGCAGCAGGTTCGAAAGGAACTCAATCGACGGCCCGACACAAAGCCACGGCGTGGGATCGTCCGTTCCCGGCCAGTCG
>JANXOJ010000616.1 GCA_025353625.1 Planctomycetota bacterium
CGTCGGATGCCGCGCAATTCAAGGCATCGCTTCGCGAAATCGGCGGCGATACCTTGGAACAGGAGCCCATAGAAACGATCGTTGGCAAGTCCCCGGCGAGTCATCAATTGGTTTCTCGCCGTTGGCTGCCGCCGCGCGGCACGCCGCGCGAGCAGCTCGATCCGCTGCTAGCTCAGGACCAACACGATGCACTGCATAAGCGTTGGCCCGACTTGCACTTGGGAGTTCTCGGAGGGCGATCGCTGCGACAGGCAGCCGCCGATCCCGCAGTCCACGCCCAGGCGTTAGCAGCCATTCTCGTGATGGAGCAATGGACGAGCCGCGTGATGGTGCCGATCAATTTCAACGAATTGCGCGCGGAACTGGGGTTGCCTATTCTCGGGCCCATTGAAGCGGCTCCGGACGAAGTTTCCACGTTGCCCTTGCTGCGGCTTTCCCGCGTTGCGGTTGAAAAACTTTCCGACGAAGACCTAGCGACCGCCTTCAACCGTGCGGCGTTGTACCACGCCTGGGACGCCTTGCGGAAAGCGGCCCAGGCGATTATCGAGCGGCCGAGCTTCAACGGCCGCCACGAGCGCCCCGAGGCCCATCGAATGTTGGCCCAAGCAGCGACGTCGCTCGGGGAAGCCCTTTCGCATTTGGAGAGCGGTCGGCAGTTGGCCCTACAGGCGGGGCAATCGTGTGCGGCTTGGGACATCATTGAACTATCGTTCCGCTTTGCCCACAACGACGTGAACGAGGCGATGCGGCTGATGCAGCACATTGAATCGCGGCATATCGAAGAGCCAGGTGTTGCTCAAACGCTCACGCAAATCTTGATTGAAGTCGGCCTATTGAACCCCGATGGAAGCCCCGTCACGCGACAGGGCCGTCCGCCGACTTCCGTCGCACCGACCGCCGAGCCCTCGAAACTATGGACCCCCGGCGGCGAAACTTCCGGTTCCGCCGGCGGCGGCAAGCTCTGGACCCCCGGCGCGTGACCCTGTCTTCCCTCTCCCAGGCTCCCTGCACGCACGGTCGACGGGAGAGGGGCCGGGGGTGACAATGCGACGGCTACCTACTCACTCCGTCGCAAATACCCCGCGCTCGATTGGTAGTACTTGTGCCGTCGCGATTGCACGACATCGTTCGTTTCGGCTTGCTGATCCCGCAGATCGGCCAGATTTGCCTGGCAATAGCGGCAACCGGCCACCTCAATATGGAACGTCACATAGTTGGCCGTTTCCTCCGGTAGCACGCCGAGTAAAAAACTGCCGAGTTCTTGACGCGCGAGGCAACTCAGGCGGTGACGCCGCCAGATATTTCCCAGCGAGATCAGGCCCGAATCGCGGCGCGCGATCACCGCCGCCAACTGTCGCGACAATTCCGCGTCGTCGCGGAGGGCCGTTTCAACGCGGGCCATCTCCTCGGCGGGCAGGGCCTCGTCGAGATACGCTTCAAATTCCGTCTGGCGAAAGGGACTGGTCATTTCTGCTCCGGATACAACTCTGGAAAGACTTCTTCCGGCAGGCCGCGACCTCGAATCGCCGTGCGAAGCTTTTCGATCGTTTCAAACTTGTAGTTGGCAACCACCTGCTCGGTCATGCCAAGCTGCGCGGCGACTTCCTTGTTCGACCAGCCGCGAACCCAGAGCAATTCCAAGCATTGCAGCCGTTCCCACTGCCCGCGACGACGCCAATAAGCAATTAAATCGCGGAGCGCATCGACCAGGGCCGCTTCTTCCAGGCCGTGCCGCTCGCGACCTCGGGCGATGCTGCTGGCCATTCGGCCGCGATCGGGCGGTTGCCAATCGGTGCTGCTTTCGGCGGTCATCAGCGGCAATGTCGGCCGGCGTCCTTCCCGACGGAGCAAGTCGGTCAGTTTGTGGGCGGCAATGGAAAAGAGATAGCCTTCCAGCGGTTGCTTTGGATCGTAGTTGGGAAAGCTGGTAAGAAAGCCGACGAACGTTTCCTGAACCACATCTTCCGCAGCTGCACGACTGGCGACGCGACGCGCTACGTAACCCAACAGGCGGCCTTCAAAGCGGGCGATAAGTTCCGTCCACGCATCGGCTTCGCCGGCGCCGATGCGACGTATTAAGAGGTCGTCGGAGCTGTTGGGAGACATTCGGTTAACGTCCCCGCTGAGGAAAGCGGGCAGTCGATCTCATCGCGCCCACTGCGTTTTTTGTAAATGTTCTCGGGTCGTGCATCGTATCGTCCGCGAATTCCGGTGGATGGCGTCTGCCACGTTAGTGTCGAAATTTGAATGGCCGTGGGTGGACCGAAGTGCAACGCACGAAAACGTATCGTTGAAGAACTTAACGCAGCCAATCTATCGCCCAAACAGTACCAGCATAACACGGAAACAGACCCCAAACCATCATAAAAACGCCAACATACCCCCAATCACGATCGCCATCAAGCCCGCCAAACCGAGCTTTCCCCTGTACCGACCTCTGGTTTTCTCATCGATTTTCAATCCGGCGTATGCGATGGCGAGCAGCCCGAGCACGCCACCCAGCCCCATGCCGAAAGAACGCAAGCGAGCGATGGAAACGGCGTGCGTGCTGCTAGCCTTAATCTGTTCCCGCACTGCGCCGGTGATGGCGACTAAGGCATGTAGTTCCACCATCTTGTGAACCGTTCCGCCTGCTTCCAGGGGAACGATCTTTTCCCAACGCATCCGAATGAGTTGCCGCAGAATATCCTCCGGCAGTTGGACCGTTTTGGCGATGGACTCGCTGAGGTAAAGTTCCGCATACTCACCCACTGCCGCTTGGGTTGCCTTCAGCAACTCGAGTTCGTTCTCCAAGGGCGATTCGTAGGGGCCAACTTTGATCGGCATCCAATACTCGTCGCCAACCATCTTCGGCCCCGCCTCGACCCAGGCGGGCGGATCGGTCTGCGAGATCGTATGCACGTCTTGCACGGGAGCAGATATGGGAACCGACTTCTCTTCGGTGTTTCGCTTGGGCTTGGCGGCAAGTGCGACGGGTGCCGTGGGCTTTGCCGCGGCAGCGAATGCCCGCCTTTCGGCCTCCTGGGGATGCACGCCGCTGATCGCGCCGCCCACGGCCTGCACGATCGCCGAAATCAGGTAGGTCTTGCGCCGTGCAGGTGTGGACGGGTTGTTGCCGCCGTGGGTCGGCGGGACGATCACAATACTTGGCGCGTCGAACTTTCGCTCAAAGTAATTGTTGCCACCGTGGGTCGGTGGGACGGTCACAATGGTTTCGCGTTGCGATGGGTAGACGGGGTCTACTTCATGGGCGACCTCTCGGCTTTCCGAAGATTGCCTAATCGGCATCGCGCTCCCGACAAAAAGCAACGCGACAGCCCCCAGTCCAAGAAAACCCAAAACAAAAGGCCGCGTGCTAC
>JANXOJ010000643.1 GCA_025353625.1 Planctomycetota bacterium
GGGCCGCTCTGGAAGACGAACTTGTTGTTGAACATGGGACGCAGAATGCCCTTTTCGTCCTTGCCCAGGGCGATCTTGCGCATACCGAAGTAGCTTCTGACCTCGTCCGCAACCTCCTTCTCGTTGCGGACCCTTACTTGAATGTCGTACAGGAACGGCTTTTCCGGGGACCACAAATTGGCATCGCCCATCGGCAAGTCAATCGCCTCGCCGGGATGTCCCGTCAGATCCGCAACAACTTGCGACCGGCTTGTTGTCGTGCCGCTGGGCTTGCCAATCGTCGGATCCTCGATCGTCACCTCGACGCGCGTCTTGTCGTTAGCCCCTTCACAATTCACGACAACGCGCACTTTGTGGTTGTCCAGATCGGGCACGATTTTCAACGAGGTAACGTGCGCCGTACTTACGGTTTCCAGCCAGACCGTCTGCCAAATGCCCGAACAGGGCGTATACATAATGCCGCCCGGATGTTCGACGGCCCCGAGAAACTGCTTGCCCTTGGGCTGCGCGTTGCCGGTGGCATCGAAGACGGAGACGACCAGATCGTTCTGGCCCGGCTTGATGGCATCGGTAATATCGAAGGAGAACGCATCGTAGCCGCCGCGATGTTCGCCGATGGCCTTGCCGTTCACGGAAACCTTGGCTTCCCAATCGACCGCGCCGAAGTGCAGCAAGAGCCGCTTGCCTCGTGCAAGGGCAGGGGCATCAAACGTTCGATGGTACCAAAGTCGCTGTGTTGGCTTCAGTACCTTCTTCACACCGGAAAGTGCCGACTCGACGCAAAACGGCACCAAGATTTTGCCGTCCATCGCCGTCGGTTGCGGGGCGGCAAGTTTCGTAATCGCGTAATCCCAAAGGCCGTTAAGATTGACCCATCCTGCTCGAACCATCTGCGGACGCGGATAGTCGGGCAGCGGACTTTTGGGATCGACCTTATCGGTCCAGGGGGTCGTGAGCGGGCCGGGGGCGGGCTTCCAATCGGCACCATGGGCCGCTTGTGCCCAAAACAGAGATAACGAAAGTAAAGAAAGAATCGACAGTTGCTTGGCGTGCATGAACCTTTGCCTCGTTGGTTTGCTTCACAGGTTGAACGGGGATCGACTGCCCCTACCAGTATACCAGCCGCCACCATCGATTCACACAAGGGCGCAATTTGGAGTGCGGAGGCAAGCCTCCGCACTCCAAGGCGTCGAGCCACCAAAGACACTAAGCTTTCTGGTTGGGCATCGCACAATGGTTTCTTTCGGCAAAAGGATCCTGCGAAACGTGTCGCCGATACCCGAGTTGTGGTATATTGGCTGCTTCGGGGAGCGTGAATACTGAACGAGGGGCAGGGGCCAATGGTTCTAAAGTACGATCGATGTTGTTTACTTCTGGGTGCCGTGGCGATTTTCCTCGCGCTCTTCGCGAGCGGGCAGGCCGTTTCCCAAGCCAAGAATCCGGTAGCTGCAAGCGACGAGACGGCGGCACCGATTACGCAAGGGCAACGCGTCTTCACGTGCGGCCACAGTTTCCACTATTGGATTCCCCCGATCTTGACCAACATGGCCGAGGGGGCTGGCATCCACGGTCACGTCGCGGTCGGCCTGTCGGCGATCGGCGGCTCGCGGGTCATTCAGCACTGGGACGTGCCGGACGACAAGAACCAGGCGAAGAAGGCCCTCCGCGAAGGCAAGGTAGACGTATTGACTCTCGCGCCGATGCACCAGCCCGACGACGGCATCAAGAAGTTCGCCGCGTTGGCTTTGGAGCACAATCCGAACGTCCGCGTCACGATTCAGGAATTCTGGATTCCTTGGGACAAGTTCGAGTGGCCCTTCAAGGGCAACCCCGACGCGGTGAATTTCGACGCGGCAAAGATTGCCGAACTCCGCGCGATGCACGCCCCATATTTCAAGACGTTCGACGATTACGTACTCGACTTGAACGCGAAGCTCGGCAAGCAAGTTGTATACGTCGTGCCGACGGGCCAAGCGGTCCTCGCCCTGCGCGAGAAGATCATTGCCGGCCAGGCGCCGGGACTCTCGAAGCAATCCGATCTCTTCAGCGACAAACTCGGGCATCCTCGCCCGCCGATACAAGCACTCGCGGCCTACTGCCAATTCGCGGTTATCTATCGCACGAATCCCGTCGGCCTGCCGCTGCCCAACATCTTGGCCAACGCTCACAAGCCGGAATGGGACGGCAAGTTGAACCGTCTGCTGCAAGAGTTGGCTTGGGACGCCGTCACGAGCCATCCGCAAAGTGGGGTAAAGAGCGCGGCAACGCCGGTTTTGAAAACCAAAGACCGGTGAAGCAATTACGGTCGCGTTTAGGAATCTAGCGTAAGCGGTTGGGGGCGAGGTAGGGAGAAGGCTCATGCGGTCCAGACACTCATTCCGTGCAGTAGGTAACCACTAACGCGGTTGCACTTGAATTGGCCGAAAGAAAGCCGCCAACCTCCGCATTGGGAAAGGACGACAGTTATTTAAGTCGCCGGCTTTCTTAACGGTGTCGTTGACAATTTTGGCGCACTTCGCCATAATCGTGTCGGTATTGGCATGGAACTCAAGGATGGTGGCCGGTGCAACGTAGTCCCTCAGCAAGCTTCGTGGGTGTTTCTCTCGCCATTTGGATGGCGTGCGTCGTTCCCTTGGCGTCGGCAGCCGAAGCGGTTCAAATTCTCCCGAGTCGTCCGTCGGGCGGCCTGGGTTCGGTTGATCGCGGCCTACTCCATCAGACCGACGCGGACGCCGCCGCCAAGAGTCAAGGATGCGTCGAGTGTCACAAGGGCATCGGCGACATGCACACCAAGACGACGGTGCGACTTGGATGCGTCGATTGTCACGGCGGCGATCCCCTTGCCAAGACCGCCGAGCAGGCCCACATCCATCCCCGCTTTCCCGAAGCGTGGCCCGCCTCCGGCAAGCCGGTGCGTTCGTACACGTTGCTCAATCACGAGTATCCGGATTTCATCCGCTTCGTCAATCCGGGCGATCTGCGGGTTGCCGAGTATACTTGCGGCGGCTGCCATCCCAAGGAGACGCTCGCCGTTCGCAAGAGCATGATGACGCACGGCTGCATGCTCTGGGGCGCGGCCCTCTACAATAACGGATCGATCCCCAACAAAGTGCCGCGTTACGGCGAAAGCTATAGCATCAACGGCGTGTCGCAGCGGATTCAAAACGTTCCGTCGCCGACCGCCGACGAGGCGAGCCTCAAAGGCGTGTTGCCCTTTCTCGATCCCTTGCCGCGCTTTGAGATTTCCCAGCCGGGCAACGTCTTGCGAATCTTTGAGCGCGGCGGACGGTTTCGGCCGGAGACTGGGATTCCCGAACCGGAAGAAGAGCCTGGCCGACCGCGAACGCGGTTGAGCAATCGCGGACTCGGCACCGAAAACCGCACCGACCCCGTTTTCATCGGCCTGCAAAAGACGCGGCTTCTCGATCCAACGCTCAATTTTTTCGGCACCAACGATCATCCGGGCGATTATCGTTCCAGCGGCTGCTCGGGCTGCCACGTCATTTATGCCAACGATCGTTCGCCCGTCCACTCCGGGCCTTACGCACGCTTCGGTAACCAGGGCGCGAGTTTTTCGCCGGACCCCACGATACCGAAGAACGCATCGGGCCATCCCATCTCGCATCAATTCACACTTTCAATTCCCACCAGCCAGTGCATCGTCTGCCACATCCATCCAGGCACGAACGTCATGAACAGCTACCTGGGGTTCATGTGGTGGGACAACGAGACCGATGGAAAACTGATGTATCCGCAAAAGCAAAAAAATCTAACGGCGGAGGAAAAAGTCGCGGCCCACATGCGGAACCCAGAGGAGGCCGCCGCGCGGGGCAACTGGTCCGACCCAACCTTCTTGGACCATGTGGCCGATCTGAATCCCAAGGCCAAGCAAACGCAGTTCGCCGACTTTCACGGACACGGCTGGGTCTTTCGCGCGGTCTACAAGAAAGATCGCGACGGCAATATGCTCGACTACAAGGGCGATGTGGTTCCCAACGTGACGACCGAAAAGCTGATGACCGCAATGGTGCCCGCCGATCGGGACGAACGGCAGACCGGGAAGAAACGGGAGGGCGTTCCCGTCCATCTCATGGACGTCCATTTGGAACGCGGAATGCACTGCGCCGATTGCCACTTCGGACAAGATTCGCACGGAAACACCAAACTCTACGGCGAAGTGCGGGCAGCGATTGAGATCACCTGCGTCGATTGCCACGGCTCGGCGGCGGAGAGGGCCAAGCTGACGACCAGCGGCCCCGCTGCGCCGCCCGGCGGAAATAACTTGCGGGCCTTGCGGACGCCGTTCGGAAAGCGGCGATTCGAGGAACAAGACGGCAAGCTCTATCAGAATTCCGTGGTGGAAAAAGACCTTCGCTGGGAAGTCATCCAAACGGCCGATACGATCGATCCGGCCAACGAACACTACAACGTTCGCTCGCACATTGCCAAGACGGTCGGATTTGCCGCCGATGGAAAAATGACCTGGGGCGGCACGAAAAAAGAATGTCGCTATGCCCACGACAACCGATCGATGAGTTGCGTTGCGTGCCACAGTTCGTGGAACCCGAGTTGTTTCGGCTGCCATCTTCCGCAGCGGGCCAACTTGAAAATGCCCACGCTGCACTGGGAAGGCGACGTCTCGCGCAACTATACCTCCTACAACTTCCAGACCCTTCGCGACGACGTCTTCATGCTGGCGCGCGACGGCAATGTGACGGGCAATCGCATCGGCCCTGCCCGTTCGTCGTGTGCCGTTCACGTCGGGTCGTACAACGGCAACCGCGAGGCGATTTACGTCCAACAGCAGACGATTTCCGCCGAGGGTCTCAGCGGCATCGCCTTCAGTACGAACGTCCCGCATACGGTGCGGGGCGGCCTCCCCAAGGGCGTCGCACTGCCCGGCAACCGGCCTTGCCGGCCCGGCACGTTTGAAACCAAGATGTGTTCGGATTGCCACGTCTCCAAGCATGAAGACAACAACGCGGTGATGGCCCAACTCTTGATGCACGGCACGAACTTCGTCAATTTCATGGGCCGATATTGTTGGGTGGCGGGCGGCGATCGCGGCCTCTATGCCGTGGAAGTCACCGAGCAGGAAGAGCCGCAAGCCGTCATCGGCAGCAGCCTCCAATCGATCGCCTATCCCGATAATTATCGCAAGCACGTGGAGCGCGGCCGCCGCCTCGAAGTGGCCCACGAGCATCCTAGCAAGGATATCGGCGACAGCCTTGTCCATCCGTTGCGCAAGCATGAAATTCTCGGCCTGCAAGCGCGCGGCGAGTATCTCTATGCGGCCTGCGGCGAAGGCGGCCTGCGGGTTTTCGATATCGCGTTCATCGACGATAAGGCATTTTCCGAGCGGGTTACCACGGCCCCCGTTTCTCCGTTGGGCCAGCGATTCTACGTCGAGACCCGCTATGCAACGGCCGTGGCCGCCCCCGCAACCCTCGCCCCCGATCCGACCCGCAGCCACAATCCGGACAATCACGAGCAAAAGGTCCACGCCCTATACGGATACTTGTACGTCGCGGATAAGTACGAAGGGCTGATCCTGGTTCCTGCCGGCACGTTGTTGGACGGCAATCCGCTCAACAACTTTCTCAAACGCGAACTGACGTTCAACCCCGACAATCGGCTTTGCGGTGCCAGAAGCATCACTCTAGCCGGCACGTATGCCTACATCTGTTGCGACGCCGGACTCGTGGTTGTCGCGCTGGACGATCCGAAAAATCCCCGCATCGTGTCGGTTCTCGGCGGCGACGTTCTCAACGTCCCCATAGCGGTGCAGGTGCAGTTCCGCTATGGGTTCGTTTGTGATCGCGATGGCATCAAAGTTCTCGACACAACCCGCCTCGACCAGCCGCGCGTGGTATCCTCGCTCCCCTTGGCGGGCACTCGCAACATTTACGTCGCCCGAACGTATGCCTATGTGGCTGCCGGGGCACAGGGGCTGGTGATCCTGAATATCACTCGTCCGCTTCGGCCTTGGATCGATCAGGTCTATACGGCCGGTGGCTGCATCACGGACTTGCAGGACGTGAAACTAGGAATCACGAACGCCAGCGAGTTCGCCTATCTGGCCGACGGCTGCAATGGCATGAGAATCGTGCAACTCACCTCGCCTGAAACGCCCGGATCGGCCGGCTTCAGTCCGCGCCCCAGTCCGCAGTTGATTGCCACCTATCCACTCCCCAAGGGCGGGCGGGCACTGGCGATCTCCAAGGGCCTCGACCGGGACCGCGCCGTGGATGAGTCGGGCAATCAATTGGCCGTTTTTGGCCGCGTGGGGGCCAGGCCCATGAACGCCGAGGAACAACAGAAAATGTACCTGCACGACGGCCAAGTTTATCGCGTCAGCGACGACCCGTTCGACGAGGAGATATACCGCCCACTCGCCGTTCCCGATCACCGCTGAGTATGAAGTGGAATT
>JANXOJ010000659.1 GCA_025353625.1 Planctomycetota bacterium
CACGGCCGCCCCACATGCCCTCGTTAATGTTGTGGACGACAATCCAACGGCGGGTGGACAAATCTGGCGCGGCGGTACGAGCCAACATCACGGATTTCAACCCGATACGCTGCTTGCAATTCTGGCGAAAGCCAATTCTCGGTGTCGTTTTGGAACGCACGTTGTCGCAGCCCCTGAACCGGGCCTCCTTCTGGCCGAGTGCGACGGTCAACCGGTTGAACTTCGCTATCGTAAGTTGATTCTCGCGACTGGGGCACGCGAACGGTTTCTTCCCTTCCCCGGTTGGACGTTGCCGAACGTCATGGGGGCCGGCGGCTTGCAGGCCCTAGTGAAATCGGGCTTTCCCGTGAAGGGCAAGCGAGCGATCGTTGCCGGCAGTGGCCCGCTCTTGCTCAGTGTGGCCGACTCGATGCAGCGGCATGGGGCCACCGTACCCCTCATTGCCGAGCAAGCCCCCTGGTCTCGCGTTATGGGCTTTGGTGCGAAGCTAGTGTGGCTAAACGCCGGCAAGTTTTTGCAGGGGGCCGGTTATCGCATTGCCCTTCGGCACTCAAGCTACGCGCTTGGCTGCTGGCCGACTCAGGCCCACGGTACGACAAAGCTGGAAGCGGTCACCTTCCGACGCGGAATCAAAACTTGGACCGAGCCGTGCGATATTTTAGCCTGCGGGTTCGGGCTGGTTCCGAATTTGGAACTTCCTCATTTGCTTGGCTGCAAAGTGAGCGACGACGTTGTGGTTGTCGATGAGTGGCAGGAAAGCACGGTTCCGGGAGTTTATTGCGTCGGCGAATTGACTGGCATCGGCGGCGCGGAGGCGGCGTTGAACGAGGGTACGATTGCCGGATTTGCAGCCATTGGGAATCGAGAGCGTGCCTCGCGGCGATTCAAACTACGTGCCCGGCAACAACGCTTCGCAACCGCTTTGAATCGTGCTTTCACCCTCTGCGATGAGTTGCGGAATCTGGCTGCCGACGATACATTGGTATGCCGATGCGAGGATGTGACGCACGAGCGGCTTGCCGCCCATTCCTCTTGGCGAGCGGCCAAGCTGCACACCCGCTGCGGCATGGGGCCTTGCCAAGGCCGGGTTTGCGGCGCGGCCGCGCAGTTCCTCTTTGGTTGGAAGCACGAATCGATCCGCCCGCCGCTCTTCCCCGCGACGGCCGAAACCTTAACTCACGCTACGGAGAAATAATATGACTGCCGATTTTCGCGGGGTGTATCCCGCCATGCTCACCCCCATGACCGCGAGCGAAGATATCGACTTCGCTCGGCTCGAAGCCTTGGTTGAATATCTCATCGTCTCGGGCGTGCATGGCCTTATTCCGCTCGGTAGCACCGGAGAGTTCTATGCGCTCACATCCCAGGAACGGCACGACGTTCTCCAAACGGTCATCGCCGCTACGGCGGGCCGCGTGCCGGTGGTCGCAGGCGTCAACGCCGGCTCGACCCGCGAAGTGGTCGCATATAGCCGTCAGGCCGAAGCCCTGGGTGCCGCCGGCGTGATGGTTGCCCCGCCCTACTATTCCCTGCCGCGTCCCGACGAACTGCTCGAACACATGCGGCTCGTCGACCGAGCGATTGGCATTCCGATACTGCTCTATAACTATCCTGGCAGGGCAGGCGTCGATATGAAGCCCGACCAACTTGAACGGCTGGCCGAATTGAAGAACGTCCGCTACGTCAAGGAAAGCACCGGCGAGACGGCCCGCATCAGCGAGATCATCCGCCGCTGCGGCGACCGGTTGAAGGTCTTTTGCGGCTGCGATACAGTCGTTCTGGAGAGTTTTGTATTAGGTGCAGTCGGTTGGGTGGCAGGCATCGCGAACGTCCTTGCACCGGAGCACGTTCAGTTATTCGACCTCATGGCGAGCGGCGATTTCAAGTCGGCCCGCGCGTTGTTCTTCAAACTGGAGCCGGTTTTTTCGTACATCGAAGGCAGCGGCAAGTTCACGCAGCTCGTGAAGGCCGGTTGCGGCCTGGTCGGTCGCGACGCCGGCCCGCCGCGTCGACCGATCCTAGTGCCGGGCGAAGCAGAGTTACAATCGCTCAAGCGGTTGCTGACGCAATAATTCGGTTACCGCCCCACCACTGGAGCTCGTCGATGACAAACACAGTTCTTCCCACAGCCCTACTCATGGCGGGCATTCCGCAACTCAACTCGGCCTTGTACCATCGCATCCGCTTTCTCGTGGGCGATCCGGTAGCGTGGCTGCAAATCCCATCGTCCGAAGGCCGCACGAAGTCGGTGCTGATCCTTCGCGATATCGAAATGCAACGAGCGAGGAAGCACGCTCGGGCCGATGATGTGGCCTGCCCCAACGACTTCGCGCCGACCAACGGCCTTTCCGGCGACCGGGAAATGGCGACCGCTCAGGCGGCGGCCGAATGTCTCCGCCGCGCGGGCGTTTCGCGCGTCGTGGCCGACCGCACGCTGCCGCTGATCTTTGCCGACATCATCCGCGAAGCGGGCATCGGCGTCGAATGCGATATGAATATGGGCGTTGCCGACCGTCGACGCAAAGACGCCGGAGAACTCGAACATCTGCGGCAGGCCCAGCGCACGACGGAAGAGATCATGGAGCGGACGCTGAGGATGATCGCCCGCGCGGAGGCGCGGGCCGATGGCGTGCTGCTTTACGAAGGACGGCCGCTAACCTCCGAGAGGGTTCGCGCGACGATCGACCATGGGTTCATCGATCTCGGCTACGTCAACGTCCCTTCGATCATCGCTTGCGGCCCGACCGGGGCCGATTGCCACGATCACGGCCACGGCGAATTGCGAACCGGGCAGCCGGTGATCGTCGATATCTTCCCCCGCTGCCAGGCGACGCTCTACTACGGCGATTGCACGCGAACGGTGGTCCACGGCGAAGTCCCAGCCGAAATTGCTCGTATGCACACCGCCGTATGCGCGGCCAAAGCAGCCGGTATGGCCACCGCACGGGCAGGCGTCACCGCCGAAGATGTGCATCGCGCGACCATCGCCGTCATCCAACAGCACGGTTATAAGACGGGCTTGCCGACAGCCGACACTCCAGCCGATTATTGTGCCATGACCCACGGCACGGGACACGGCATCGGCCTGGAATGTCACGAACCACCGCTTCTGGACTTCAAAGGCCCAACGCTCCTCGAAGGTGAAGTCGTCACCATCGAGCCAGGACTTTATCGTCACGGATTGGGCGGCGTCCGCGTTGAGGATATGGTCGTCATTCAAGCCAACGGCTGCGAGACCCTCAACGAGCTGCCGGAAGGATTGGATTGGAAATGAAATCGGGTTCCCGCGCAGACCGTGGGAGCGCGTAGCATATTTTCCGTCATTTATCTTTCTTGGGCGACGAAGTCACCAGCACGCTCTTCGTCAAATACTTCTTTGCCACCCCGACCACATCTTCCACCGTCACCGCCTGAATCTGGGCGTCGAACTTCTTGTCGTAGTCGTAGCCCAGGCCATAAATCTCATCGATTGCCGCATTGCGAGCTTGCTCGTTGATTGTCACGTTCTCCTGCGCGTGCAAGGCGACTATCTGCTCGACGGCCGTGCGGAACTCGTCCTCCGGAATGCGGCCTTCCTTCGCCCGATCGAGGTTCTTGCGGATGCGGCCGACGACCTCTTCGATCTTGTCGGGCTGCGTTTGCGAGAGGACGACGAAATAGCCCGGCACGGGGCCGGTTAGCTCGGTCGATTGAACAAAATAGACCAGGCCCTCGCCGCGAAGCTCATTGTGCAGCCAGCCGCCGGGCGTGCTGTAGCCGTTGAGAATCGCCCGCAGCACAATCATCGCCGCGTGGTCCTTCTCCTGCATGATGCCCTCGCAGGCGAAGCCCATCATCACCATGCCGGTATCTTTGCTCGTCGTCTTGTTGATGACTTTCGATTCGGCGATGGCGTTCGCATCCGAAAGTTTTACGGGTTGAAAGCTCGGATCGGGGCGTAGGCCGCCGAAGTGTTTTTCGACTAGTGCAATCGCCGCGTCGGGCCGAATGTCGCCAAACACGGTGACGATCATGTTGCTCGGCACGAAGTTGGCCGCATGATACCGTTTGAGTTCGGAGGCGGTGATGGCTTTCACCGTTTCGGTATTTCCTTGCGGATGGACGTGATACGGAGACGCTTTCGGCAAGGCGTTGTAAAACTGCTCCATGACCTCGGAATGGGAATTCGCACTACGGTTCTCGATTCCGGCCAGAGCCAACGACTGGGCCTTCACGAATTGCTCGGAAGGAAAGGCGGGATGCGTGAAACACTCGGCAAAGAGCGCGGCCGCTTTGGGGAAGTCCTCGCGCAGGCAGGTCGCGCCGCCGGATATTGTGAACCGCCCGGCACTGAAGGCCAGCGAGCCGCCGATGGAGTCGAAATAGCGGGCGATGTCGGCGGCGGGCGTGCCGTCGCGCGTCCCTTTGTCGAGCATTTCGGCCAGAAACTCTGCGCGACCAGCCAGCTTCTCGCCATCGGCCAGCGAACCGCCTAGCACCACGGCCTGAATGTTGACCAGCGGCAGACTCGGCTCGCGCTTGACCATTACGCGGACGCCGTTGGCAAGCCGCACCATGCGGATTTTGCCCGCCGCGTCGGCTTGGGCCTCGGCTGCCGCCTTGGGCGTGCCGCCGGGCGGGGCAATGATGACGCGATTGAGCCGTGCGGGGACCAAGTATCGCTGGGCCACGTCGCGTATCTGGGCCGCCGTGACCGACTGAATCTTCTCCGTATAAACGCGATCGAAGAGTGGATCGGCGGCCGAAATAAAGTTCTGCCCCAGGCTTTCCGCCTGCTGTTGCACGGTTTGCCGTTGGAAGACCAGTTCGGCCGCTTTCTGCTTCTTGGCCTTGGCAAGTTCAACTTCGTTAAGCTCTTCGTCGCGAAGTCGATAGACCTCGCGTTCGATCGCCGCACATGCCTGCCGCCACTTTTCGGGCTTTGCGCTGGCGGAGACGACAAAATAGCCGCGTACGAAGTGCGGCGTGTTGCTGCTTGCCCCCACACCAAGAACGAGCTCGTCGCGATACTTCAACCGCTGCACGAGCAAAGAGCTTTCACCCTGCCCAAGGATATATGCCGCCAGATCGAGGGCGTAAAGATCGGGCGATGAAAGTTTCACCGTGGGCCAAGCGAGGGCCACGTCGTAGACCGTGCCATCCATCTCGCGCACCGCTTCGCGCGGCGAAAGCTGCTCCGGCTCCTCCGGCAGGGCAACAAACGTCTCGCGGCCGCGCGGCGTGCCAATCCACTGCTTGGCAATCTGGTCGAGTACGTCCTTGGTCTTCACGTTGCCGACGACGGTGAAAACCTGGTTGTTGGGCACGTATCGCTCGTGGTAGAAATCGACGATCGCCTGGTTGGTCGTGCCGTTGAGTACCGGCAAGTATCCAATTACCGGGTGCCGGGCCGGATGAATGCTATAGACCGTCTTCTCCAGAAGGTCGCCCATAACGTGGCCGCGTTCGACCTCGTCGTCGGCCAACTCGCGGCGAACGACCTTCAACTCCCGCTCAAACTCCTTCGTCTCAAACGTCACATGCTGCATCGAATCGGCTACCAACTCAATCGCGGTCATCGCATTGCGGGCAGGGCAATCGATGAAGAAGGTCGTGCAAGCATTCGTCGTAAAGGCATTCGTCGCACCGCCGAACCCAGCAATCATCTTTTCAATCTCCTTTTCGCCGCGATGCGTGGTCGTTCCGCCAGCGACGACATGTTCCAGCACGTGGCTCAATCCGGCTCCCAGATAACGGGCCTCGAATGCGCTGCCGGTGTTCTGCACGTAGCAGCGGACGGTGGCCACCGGAGCGAGGTGGTTCTCCTGAACGATTACCGTCAGCCCGTTATCGAGCGTGGCCAGAGTGACATTTTCCACCAACCGCCGCGCGCTGGTATATTGCGGCACGATCGGGTGCTGGGCGTCCTCGGCGGCGACATCGCGCAAATTAAATTGCCAGACCAAAGCACCGAGAAAAAAAACAGCATGGATTGTACGCATCGAGTGATCCTCAAGCCGGTTGGTGAATATACGGGATTGTGCGGATATTATAGTGCAGAACGGTGTTCGTAGGCAATTACTCTCGTCTGGCCACATTTGCATTGCATCGATCCGGCCGCTTACCGGTCCTTATTGACCTGAACGGACTAAGCCTTTACATTGCAGGACACTTGTTGCGAATAACGAAGTAACCTTCTCGAAAAAGGCACCCCGATGAGCGATTCCGTCGCGCCCAACGAAATCACCAAACTTCCTCCGCGTTGGCGACCCTTGAATGCAATAGACCGCCGCGTGCTGGGCGTGCTAGGCGAAAAGGCCAAGACCACTCCCGACGTCTATCCCATGTCGCTCAATGGCGTCGTTACCGGCTGCAACCAGAAAAGTAATCGCGCGCCGGTGCTGCAACTTGAATCGGAGCAGGTGGACGACTCGTTGGACCGGCTGCGAGAGTGTGGTGCCGTGGCGCTGGTCGAGGGATCGGGCCGCGTACAGAAATATCGGCACTACCTCTACGAGTGGCTGGGCGTCGGCAAGGTCGAGCTTTCCGTCATGATCGAACTGCTGCTTCGCGGCCCCCAGACCGAAGGCGAGTTGCGCGGACGAGTCTCGCGGATGGACCCCATCGACGACCTAACCGTTCTACGCGGACTACTCGCATCGCTAAAGGAGAAGGGATTGGTTATCCCGTTGACGCCGGAAGGTCGCGGGCAGGTCTTTACTCATGCCTTGTATCCGCAGCGCGATTTGGAGAATCAAAAGGCCCACTGCGCACAAGCGGCGGCTACGAATGCAACTGCCAGCGACGATGCTGAGGAGCAACCGATCGCGCACGCGGCCCCAGCCCAGCAACGGACGACGACTGCTTCCCCGCCCGCACAACCCGTAACGGACGCAGGCGTAATTGAACTGCTCCAGCAAAAGGTGGAAGAGCTTCGCACGCAAGGAAAGTATCTCGTTCAAACCCTAGCGGAGCTAACCGAGAAACAAAGCCGCCTGGAAGGCGAATTTGAAGACTTAAAGCGTTCGCTCGGCGGGTGAATCGCTTTGGGACTTTTGTTGTGGAGAGTTGCGCTGAGTCGGGTGGCGTCGAGCGCACCGTGTACTCACAGCCCGCGAAGACCCAGTCGAGTAGGAGAGGGGCAGCCGGGCTGCCTCCTCTCCCCTCATCAAACCGGACGGGCGGATTTCCCGCATCCGGCTTACCCGAGAACTTTTCGCCGTGAGGCATGCACAGGATGTTCGAGGTCTGTGAAGAATTGCAA
>JANXOJ010000671.1 GCA_025353625.1 Planctomycetota bacterium
AAGCCGTTTCACTTGTCGATCTGTGACCATTGCAAGTCCCCCTCCTACGGAGACTTGCAACAGTCTATCTGACCCGCTTCAACCGGCCTCAGCCGGGAATTCTAATTGTCGTCAGTCGGGAAAAGTAATTGTCGCTATACAGAAGGGGGTTCAATCCCTGGATTGCCAAACGATGGATGCAACCTCCTTGGGGTAAATGTATGGTTGTGCGTCGTCAACCCAGGGTGCTACGCGACCCAGGGCTATGGCATGGAACCCCGCTCGGGTAAAAATGGATATATTTTCCTAAGCCAAAGAGCTAAGGCGTTACCCACTTTGCAACGTTAATTCTTAAGGTACTCTCACAAGCGGTGATGGCATGAAGGGCAGCCGCACGGCCGTCGACTTCATAAGTGGCTATTTTACAATGGTTTACATCGCTCGTTGGGGAGTCCCATTTGCCCTGAAACGCCACCTCTTCCTCTCTTTTACGTTCTTTGTGTTCTTTTGCGACCATTTCTCCGAGGCAAACTCTCTTGATTTAAACTTGGCTGCTTGCTTTACCCAAGCTACCCAATTATGATCGAAGATAGCCCCAAAAGGGTTTAAGGTAGTTCCGAGATCGGTCCATATCGACGAACCCTGTCGAATGGGTGGTTTGATGTGTCGCTCGGCACGACGGATATACTTGATTCAATAAGACGCTCCCACGGTGCCAATGCTTGGCTTCAAGCCGTGGGAGCGTACCGGACACCTTGTTCCGCCAAGCAGGAGAAGTTAGCGATGTTGTCTCGATGCCTCCGACTTCAAGCGTTGCTGTTGATCGGCACGCTGGCCGCAATTTCCGCCGCGCCTCAAATCGCCTTTGCCCAGGTCGGCGGAATTGCCGTCGATGCAACCGGCGTGCTGCGCCTCAAGGAATCGGCCGACCAGAGCGGTCGGCTCACCAAGGAGCAGCAGGCTGCCGCGCGAGCGGGCCTGAATACCGAAGCTGCCAAGCGCAGCACGATGCGATACATCTCGCTCAAACATTTGGAACGTGCCATTCGCGACAAAGACGGCGTCCTCACCGACGAGATGCGTTATCTGGCCGGTCTTCTCCGCGTCCACTACGTATTCTTCTATCCGGACAGCGGCGATGTTGTGATTGCCGGCCCGGCAGAGGGTTGGACCACCGATCCCGTTGGACGTGCCATCGGCATATCCAGTGCAAGGCCGGTCATTCGCCTGGAAGACCTTTGCGTCGCACTCAGGGCGTTCCCGCCGGGCGGATCGGCCACGAAGCTCATCGGCTGTTCGATCGATCCGACCCAGGAAGGTCTTGCCGCCATGCAGCGGTTCCTCCGCAGCATCGGCTCCGGTGCCGATCCCCGCGATGCCCAGCGGACGCAATTCATTGTCGATGGCTTGCAGAGCAACCTCGGCTTGCAAACGGTCAGCGTAAACGGCGTTTCGCCGAAAACGCACTTTGCCCAGGTCATGGTCGAGGCCGATTATCGCATGAAGCTCATCGGCATCGGGCTGGAAAAGCCGCCGGTGAAGTTAGTGAGTTGGGTCGATCGAGCCAACGCGGCTCAAATCAGCCGCAACGCCTTGGCGCGCTGGTTCTTCACGCCGGACTACCAGTGCGTGCGAACGAGCGGCGATGCCCAGGCGATGGAACTTGTCGGCGATGGTGTGAAGGTCGTCGGCGAGGACGAGATGGTAGCCTCTGGGGGACAGCGCACCGTTGTCGGCCAAGGCAACCGTGCCAGCCAGGCATTCGTTCAGGCATTTACCAAGGTCTACTCCGAGTTGGCCGACCGCTCGCCCGTCTATGCGGAACTCCGGAACCTGATCGATCTGACCGTGATGGCGGCTTACATTCAGGAGCAAGATATTTACGCCAAAGCGAACTGGAAGATGGAAGTGCTGGGCGACGAAAAGACCATCGCCACCGAGACCTACAACGCTCCCAAGCAAGTGGCCACGGCCGTAAACGCGATTTGGAAGGGCCACCAATTGCTGACGCCGGTCGGCGGCGGCGTTCAGATCAACGCTTTGATGGCCCTAGCCCCCGAGAAGCAACTCGGCGACAAGGAGGGCAAGGTTGCCAAGGCTCGCAATCAGGTCAAGATCGAGCTAGCCAAAGGCCGCTGGTGGTGGGACTGAG
>JANXOJ010000681.1 GCA_025353625.1 Planctomycetota bacterium
CTGCGGCATCTGGACAACCGCCACCAAGAGGCGACAAGCAAATCGATGGTGACAGTTGAGAGCGAAATGAGTCTGGAATCGGCGAGTGAATAGCGGCGGCCAAATCAATTCCATTGAAAAGGTCTTACGCAAAGGCATGAAGTCGTAAAGAAATCGACTTCTGGCGGGAGCGAGGTGGGTACGTTGCTACTTGACTTGAAAAACTCCGATGAAGATCAATGTCCCGATTAGGGTAACGACCAGGGGAAAGGCCCAGATGCGCGGCCATTGGAACTGGCCTTTCGCGGAGTATTTGTCCATCGCATAGCCGGCGAGTTGCGTGCCGAGGAACAGCCCCACGCCAGTCGTTGCCGCGAAAATCAGTCCTTGCATCGAGCCGGCGATCTCTTTGGGGGCAATTGTACTTGCATAAATCTGTGCCGCGATGATGAACATCACGTAGGCAATGCCGTGCAGCACTTGGGCAAAAATCAAGATCGGTCGCGGGGCAGTGATTACGTAGACTGCGTAAAGTAAAAGCCACATGCCCGCTCCGAAGGCGAGCGTCCACTTGAAGCCCCAATGCTCGATTGCCCAATTCAACGCATACCAGGTGGTGATTGCTTGGGCCGCTTGCGCCATCGCCATGGCACCGGGCACGACCTTGCCCGATATGCCGCGATCCATCATGTACTGGCCGGAACCGAGAAAGTAGAACTGCATGGTCCCGGCCATGCAGAGTGCGGTCACGATGAAGACGAGGAAGTTGCGATCGCGCAACATTTCGAGGGCATCGAAAATGGATTTTTCACTCTGCGGCACGGTAGACGGCAGCATCAAACAGCAGCCGACCATGCCTAGGCTCAAAACGGCTGAGAAGATCATGGCGTCGGTGCCATCGCCGTCGGTCTTGCGGGCCATGCGCCATGCGCTAAGGCAGTAGCCAACCGTTGCCCAGGCAATCGGTGCCCAGATGAAGACCTTTCCCTGCGTGGCACCATCGGCAACGTAGCGGAACAAAAGGCTGTTGACCAGCGGCATGGTGCCGGCGTAACAGAAGGACCAGCCGAGCATGGTGAGGAATAGACCGGCGAAAGTTTTTTGACGTGCGGCAACGAACATGAGGATGGCTGCAAGCAGGTGCGAACCGGCGAGAATCCATTCGAGGTTGATGTAGCGATCGGCCAGTTGGCCCGCGATCAGTGGCGAGATGATGCAGGCGATGGGCACGGTGGTATATATCCAACCGGTCTGCTTGCCGGTCATCTTGAGCGGGCCGAGCAGACGCGCGGCAAGTACGGGCGACCAAGCACCCCAGACGGCATATTCAAAGAACATCACAAGGCACAGCGGGATGTAAATTTTCCATTCGACGTTCATGCGAGTTCTCCTTTGAATGCTGCTAGAGGGACGGCGGCAAGGCGCGAGTATACTGCGGCTGGCGGGTAGTGGCTAGTGGTTGGTGCGTCGTAAGCCTCGTTCGTAGGCTCTCTGAGTGGGAACGAACATTTCGCGACGCAGAACATCGAATGAAGCGGGTTTTCATGCGGAGCGTGGGAACCAGATGGAAATTCATCCGTCATCCTCTCCTTGTCATCCCCCATGCGCTGGGTTGTAAGAATTGATACAGATGATAAACTCAATTCGTGGGAAATAAGCCCAAAGACGTTATTTAAGCGCAGTACTTGTGGGTTTGTTGCCCAAGTAGCTATAATGGAGTAAGAGTCTTGCGTTCTTTCCGCCCCGTCCAGTCCTCTGATTCGTCGCATAAGGTTTCCGATGCCCAAAGTCGGCTCACTTATCCTGGGCGAATTTCCATGCACGTTGGACGAGCGGTTTCGGCTTTCGATACCTCCGTCGTTGGCGGAGTTGCTGATTGCGGACGGCTCGCGATGTATTTTGGCGAAGGAGCGAACGGGCTGTCTGAGTCTTTGGGGGGCGGCGGCGTGGGAGGCGAAGCTCAACGCTCGCATCAATCTGTTGGAGCAGAAACTCGCCGCCGATTCGTTTGGCGAGGATCGGATTGCCCAGGTGCAGCTCTTAGGTCGGCTGCTATCGACGCGGCATGCTCCGGTCGAACTGCGAGGCCGCGGACGTCTGCTGATCCCCGAGGGCTTTCGCAAATTCCTGGGAGTGGAACGCGATCCGCCCGACAACGAAGTGCTTGTGGTGGGTGCGGCGGTCTGTGTGGAGATATGGAAGCCTTCGGAGTGGCTGGCCTATTTGCAAGCGCGAATGCCGAGGTTTCGCCGTTTGTTTCATCAGCTTTCGCGGTGAGGCATCGTCAATTTGGCGGGTCTTCGCCGACCATCGGTACACGGTGCGCTGGACGCCGCCCTACACACGTCACTTTCTGCGACAGCGACAATTTTAATCGAGAAGAAACTCCTCCGCGCAGGCAGATGAGGGAGTATCGTCGCAACTTGCGCGTTGCGGCTACAAAACGGAATTTCAGTGCGCTAACGTTTCCATGTCCGGTCCGGAAAAGGTTTCCCAATAATCCCCCCCGGCGTGTCGCCCGATAGGGATTGCAAGTCACAGGGATGGGTTTTTTTAGGGCGCACAGCCGCCAGCCCATTTGAACCTTTTCGGGCCGGACGTGGGCGTTTTTTTAGGCCAAGCCTTCAAAGAGGGGTGTGGACAGGTAGCGTTCGCCAAAGCTTGGGGCGACCGTGACGATGACCTTGCCACGGTTCTCGTGCTTGGTGGCAACGCGAATTGCAGCCGCGACATTCGCCCCCGAACTGATTCCGCCCAAAATTCCCTCTTCTTTCGCCAGCCGTCGTGCCCAGGCAAAAGCCTCGTCATTGGTGACGGTTTCAACGGAACTAACCAAACCGGTCTCCAAATTACCGGGCACAAATCCGGCACCGATGCCCTGGATTTTGTGGGGGCCGGGCTTGCCCCCGGAAATGACCGGCGAGTCGGCCGGTTCCACGGCTATTGCGCGGAAATCGCTCTTTTTTGAGCGGAGATAACGTGTCGCTCCCGTAATGGTCCCGCCCGTGCCGACCCCGGCAATTAAAATATCGACTTTGCCTTGGGTGTCGTCCCAAATTTCCGGGCCGGTGGTTCGCTCGTGGATTTCTGGATTTGCCGGATTATCGAATTGCTGCGGAATCCAGCTATTCGGCGTAGTTTCGGCCAATTCCACGGCCTTGGCAATCGCGCCCTTCATGCCGTCCTTGGCCGGAGTAAGGACGAGGTCTGCCCCAAGTCCACGTAGCAACGCACGTCGTTCGAGGCTCATCGACTCCGGCATGGTAAGCGTCAGCTTATACCCCTTGGCGGCCGCGACAAAAGCCAGAGCGATGCCCGTATTCCCGCTGGTCGGCTCGATGATGTGCGTCTGCGGAGTAAGTTTGCCCGACTTTTCGGCTGCTTCAATCATCGCTCGGCCAATGCGGTCCTTGACGCTGCTGCAAGGGTTGAAGAATTCGAGCTTCACCAGGACCGTGGCCGCGCCGGCGGGCACAATGCGATTTAGCTTAACCACGGGCGTGTTGAAGGTGGTGGCGACGATGTCACAAAAAATCTGTCCGCGAGACATGCCATTGCCTTTCAAAGTCAAGAATTGTGTTCCACCCGATTGGCGGGGGATTGATGGAAGTTTGTCGGTCCTATGAGTATTATACAAAGATGATCGCAATGGTATAGATCAAAGTTTCTTGGCTGGCAGCCGTGCAGTGAATACAATTCGGTACATTTGTGCGAAGATAACTCGATGGAAGGTTGTCCTATCGCAGCCAGGCCGCGAAACTTTCCTAACTGAGTCTAACGCGTACAAACATTCCTCCCGATTTTAGGTCTCCCGTGACAAGCATCGAAGCTATTCAGTTGTTTTTGGAAGAATTTGCGCCGACCCGGTTAGCCGAACCTTGGGACAATGTCGGCCTGTTGGTGGGCGATAGTCGGGGCGACGTCGCGCGCTTGATGACGTGTCTCACGGTCACGCCCGCCACGGTGGCCGAAGCGATTGAATTGCGAGCCGATTTGATTGTCGCCCATCATCCGCTGCCATTTTCCGCAGTGAACCGTTTGACCACGGAAACGACCGTCGGGCGGATGTTGCTGGAACTGATGGAGGCTCGAATTGCCATCTACAGCCCTCACACGGCGTTTGACTCCGCGGCTGCCGGCATCAATCAGCGTTTGGCCGAAGGTCTGGGTCTGCGAGGAATCGTTCCGATCGTGCCGCATAAAGATGGACAGGGTGCCGGGCGTTGCGGATGGCTGGAAGACCCGCTGACATTGAGCGAACTTGCGGAACGATTGATGAAGTTCCTTGGGATTGCCGCCTTGCAGATGGTGGGCAGCGTCGATCAAGTGGTGCGAACGGTCGGCGTGGCTTGCGGTTCCGGTGGCGAGTTTTTGGATGCGGCCCGCCATGCCGGCAGCGATGTCATGGTCATGGGCGAGGCTCGCTTTCACACCTGCCTTGAAGCCGAGGCTTGGGGCATGGGGCTTTTGCTGCCGGGCCATTTTGCCAGCGAGAGGTTTGGCGTCGAGGCTCTGGCATCGATTCTCGGCTGGCATTTCCCCGATGCACACGTTTGGGCCAGCGAGAAAGAGTGCGACCCGCTGCATTGGATCGCTTCGCGATTTTCCGCCAGCACCTTACAGCCGTAGCATAGATTTGGGGTTTCCATGATTCGAGCCTTGACGTCACTGCCGGTTTACAATGAAGTCAACCACGTTTCAGACGTATTGGACGAGGCGTTGCGATATTGCGCCGACGTTTTGGCCGTCAACGATGGATCGAGTGATGGGACGACGGAAGTTCTTACCGCGCGAAGCGACATTCATATTGTGACCCACACGGAAAATCGCGGCTACGGTGCCGCGTTGCAGTCGGCGTTTGACTACGCCTTGCAAAATGCCTACGATGTACTTGTAACCATCGACTGCGATGGCCAGCACCAACCGGCGATGATCCCGCAGTTTATTGCTGCGGTAAAGAACGCGGATATTGTCTCCGGCAGCCGCTATCTGGAAGTTTTTCCCGGCGATAGCCGCCCACCGGAAGAACGCCGCAAGATAAATCGCACTATCACCGAGCGGTTGAACCGCGACTTGGGGCTGAACTTGACGGATGCGTTCTGCGGCTTCAAGGCCTATCGCGTTCCGGTCTTGGCAAAGCTTACACTCACGGAGACCGGCTATTCCATGCCACTGGAACTGTGGGTACAAGCGGTGGCAATGGGGTTGAAGATCGTCGAACTGCCCGTCCCGCTGATTTATCTCGACGAAGCGCGGTCGTTCGGAGGGGCATTAGACCATTCGCAGACTCGGCTCAAGGTCTACGAAAACGTGTTGGACGCGTCGATGGCTACGGCGGGCCTTCTGCCGCTGGCGAAATAGCTATGGTATTTCTGCTATGATCGTTAGCCAAGGACAATCCCGCTATGCGGCACCACGAGAAAACCGCGCGGCGTTAATCGTTCCGACGTTGGAAAACGCGGGGCTATTGGCAGCCGAAAATGTGCGCCTTCGCAGCCTGAGCGAGTACGATGTTCAAGGGAGATCCCTCGCGGCCTTGTCGAGCGCGGCGCGGCAGGAAATGCTCGCCGCCGCGCGATCGTGGACCTCGGCCTACCGGGAAGTCAATCTGCCGAGCATCGACCCCCAAGGGCTGATCTTCGTTGCCGGACATCAGCCGGAACTTTTTCATCCCGGCGTATGGTTCAAAAATTTCGCCTTGGGAATGTTGGCCCGCACGCACGGTGCCGCGGCCGTGAACCTCGTCATCGATAGCGATGCGATTAAAAGCAACACGTTGCTCGTGCCGGGCGGTTCGCTGGCCGATCCCCGGCGGGAGGCAATTCCCTTCGATCGAGCAGACTCCAAGCTGCCGTTCGAGGAGCGGCGGATATTGGACCGAGCCGCGTTTTCCGACTTTGGCCGCCGAATCGCTCAACGCATTGCCCCGCTGGTTGGCAATCCGCTGATCGAGCGTTTTTGGCCGATGGTAATCGACCGTTCCAATCGCGTCGATCGCCTGGGGTACTGTTTGGCACAGGCCCGGCATCAATTGGAAGGCGAATGGGGGTTGCAAACGCTGGAAATCCCCCAGAGTTGGGTCTGCCGGAGCGAGCCGTTTCAATGGTTTGTTGCACACTTGTTAGGAAACCTCGAACGCTTTCGCGAATGTTACAACCGTGCCGTGCAGGAATACCGCCAAGCAAATGGCATTCGCAATGCGGCCCATCCGGTCCCCGACTTGGCGACGGATGGCGCGTGGATGGAGGCCCCATTGTGGGTTTGGACCGACGATCAACCGCATCGTCGCCGCGTTTTTGCCCGCCGCGAAGGTGGCAACGTCATTATCGCGGATCGTGCCGGTCAAGAACTCCGCCTTCCGCTCAAGCCCGATGGAGATGCCGGCGACGCGGTGGGGATGCTTATGGACTGGAATCGGCGGGGTGTCAAAATTCGGTCTCGGGCATTGGTAACGACGCTTTGGGCTCGGCTGGTTCTAAGCGATTTATTTTTGCACGGAATCGGCGGGGGAAAGTACGATCAGGTTACGGATCGCTTGATCGAAACATTCTTCGATCGACAACCGCCCGGAATCATGGTGGTTTCCGCTACTTTGCACCTCCCGGTTCAGCGGCCGAACGCAAAGGCGGGGGAAATTCAAGGAATCCGCAATGAACTTCGAGAATTGACCTACCATCCGGAGAAATTCTTGCGATCAAATGGCCTGATCGATAGCGAAATTCGACCCAGTAACGGCAACTCCGCAGCGACGCTTATGGCAGCAAAAGAAAAATGGATTTACACGACACCAACGCCGGAGAATGCACGTACGCGTTGGGCCTCTTTGAGTCGCATCAATCGCGAATTACAACCTTTGGTTGCGGATCGCCGCAATCAACTTTTAGAGGCGCAATCGCAAACTTGGCAGGCCCTGCGTTGCGATAAAGTACTCGGCTCGCGGGAATACGGGTTTTGTCTTTATCCGGAAGAATATTTACGCGAATTTTTGGATGCGCTACTTCCCAAAACGGCCTAGACATGGTTTGATAGCATTGATAGCTTTGGGGCGGCCTACCGAGTTGGCGTGGCAATTCGTTGGCAAGGAAACGATCGAGGCCGGACGCGTTGAATGGCGATTGACGGAGCATACGGTTTTGGCGAAAAGGACTCGCGCCGATGAGCGCAGGGATTACCCAGACGAATGAAAATATGGCTTCCCTCGGCACTTTAAACAAGCGTCGCGTGCGGATGCTTCCAATTGTCGGCACGGCAAGCGACCACGATGCGTTGTGCCGTTTTTTAACGCTAATCTTCGGAGCCGGGTATCAAGCAGAGTTTCAAGCAGCCGTTGGCAATCCGTACTATGAGCCAAGCGATCGGCTGTATCTACGGCGGATTGGCCAAATTATTGGCCACGTGCAGCTGACGCATCGAGTCATGCAAGTCGGTTCGCTGGAAATCCCCGTAGCGGGGCTGCATGGGCTGGCAACCGCTTCGGAATGCCGTGGCCGTGGATTGGGAACGCACTTAGTGCTTGCCGCCGAAAAGCAGATGCTCCAGGCAGGTGCCCTCGTTGGGCTACTCAAAACCCGCATTCCAGATTTTTTTAGCCGAACCGGCTGGGTTGCTTGCGGCGGCAGCGAACGCTGGGCGGCATCCCCACATGCCGTGCTTTCAAAATTGCTTGAAAACGGTATTTCCCAGACACCTCGATCGCGCCGCAAGGCTCGCATTCAAGTTCGACCTTGGCGTCGCTGGGAGGAATGTGCGATCGGACGGGTTTATCGCCAAAACCTATCCAGAAGTTTTGGGCTCTTGGATCGCAATCAGGCTTACTGGCATTGGCTTTTGGAGCGGAGGGCCTACGATCAGGTCTACGTCGCCCTCGAAGGCCCCGATCTTTGGGATCTCGATGAAACCAGCACCAAAGTCGTCGGTTACGCGGCGATCAAAGGCGATCGCGTCCTGGAAATCATGGCGGCTCCCGGCTGCAAAAGGGCTGCCTTCGAGCTTTTGTCGCGGGCTTGCGGCGACGCCATCGAGCGCGACCGGCGGCAAGTCATCTTGCATGCCGCACCCAATCGCGGGCTGTTCGTTCCGGTCGATGCGTTGGGCGAATCTTCTTGCACGTCGGGGGCCGAGTATGGCGACGTCTTCATGGCGCGGCTTCTCAATCCGCTCGGGCTTTTGTGCGCCATGACCGGCGTCTATGCGAAACGTGCCGCCAAGGCCATGCATTCAAACCCCGTGGAGCTAGGGTTGCTCATCGACGGGCAGAAATTCCAGATTGAAGTCACCGACAAAGGTTGCCGAGCCACGGCCGACGCGATGGGGCGGAGTTATCTTCGCATGAATGGCTCCGATGGTACGAGGCTGCTACTGGGCCAGATCGATTGGGATCGTGCGTTAATCGAAGGACGGATTTCTCCATCAACACAGGTGGCCTGCGATGTCGGTCGTACCCTATTTCCCCAACTGCCATTCTGGTGGTCGCCGTTGGAAGACCTCACGCTGTAAACCGTGTCGCTAGAACCGAAGGTCGAGCCCTAAGTTCACTCCCTGCGCCCAATAGTCGCTCGTGTGAAGTCGGAATTCCGGCTTCGTCGCGCCGGTGCCGGATGCCGGCGGGAGTTGCTGCGGGTCGATGTTCGTATCGATCTGATCGCCCGGCCGCGCCACGTTGTTCCAGTAGAGCAAGTCATATCCGATCGTCGCTCGAAGTTGCGGCGATAAGTCCAAGCCCAGCGTCACACTCCATTCCGGCACGACCGAAAACTGGTTGCTATCGTGCGATCCGATATTGCTCGGTAACGCCAACAATCCGCCGATTGCCTGCGTCGTCGCTTGCCCGGCAATCGTGGTGGAGGTGGCACCGTCGATGGTCGCGCGACTGTGCGTTTGTCCGACGGCGATTTTCAGCATCGTATCGACGGACCACCAGGGCCGCCGCACCGACGAGGAAACTCCCATTTCGGCACCTTGAAACACGTTGCGAGCGTCGAAGTTATCCGACTGTTGGACGATGCTTCCGGCGGGAAAG
>JANXOJ010000692.1 GCA_025353625.1 Planctomycetota bacterium
CGCAGCCGCAGGAGTCGGAGTCGGCGTCGCAGGCGTGCCGGTGACGGGTTTTCCAGCGGCGGGCGTTGAAGCGGCGGGGGTTGCAGTGGCGGGGGTTGCAGCGGAACTGTCGGCGGCAGCCGCTCCTTGCCCACCGGCAACAGCACCGGTTCCCAACTTGGCGAGATCGGGCGGATTGTAGATGTAAATAATGCCTTGCACTTCCACCGGCACGGCCGGACGGACGGGGTCGACCGAGTCCTCGCCATACGTTGAAGCACCGCCGCGATCCGTGGCCGCCGCGGCACCGCTGCCGCTAGCACCGCCTAAGCCCCGGCCCATGCCACCACCGTGCATGCCTTCGGCAAATCCGCCTGTTGGTCGGCCACCCGTCTCGGCGGCACCCGTCGCGGCACCGGTTCCGGCCGCTGCCGCATCGGCCAAAACCGGCTCGAAAGCGGGCACATCCTCGCTCAAAATCCGGACGGAACGAACGTCAATCCGCATGCTGGAATTGGCGCATTCGGTCAGCAGCCGAGGTACTGCGTTTTGCTCGATGACCACGCGTAAGGTAATCGGCATCATGCGGAACTCCGCGTAGGGCTGTTGCGCCGGATCGGCCAGCGACTTGCCCTTGTCGTCCACATAACGGCCGGCTAGGATTGCCGCGCTGGAGACACCTTCCGCACCTGCCGCGGGCACGGACGCGGAAAACGCTCCCGAGCCTCCTCCGCGCCCTACCGCGGCGGGAGCACTCGGCGTCGCGGCGACACGCGGATCGCTCGCGGTCGCTCCGGCCGCGCTATCGCTGGGCAATTTGATGATCGATTGTTCGGAAGCGGTCCAACTCAAAACGGCATCCGGACCAATCTCCATCGAGAGAATTTCCTTAATTCGGGCCAGTTTGTGGCTCGCCGGCTTAACGTAGTGGCTGCGATCGGGGCCGGTGCCGTTGGTAAACCGGACGACCCGCAGCAAGGCTTCGTAAACCCACAAGTCTTCCTGGGCGATCATGATTTGCATCGTTGTGGGAGTCGATGTCCACTGGCCGAATCGATCCATGACCTTTTCGGCGTCTGCCCAATCGACAATGCCCTTGAGTTGCTTGCCGTTGTCCGACGCATTCTGAGGGTGGTCGATATGCACTCCCTCTCGACCGCTGCCGGGGCGGACTGGCGGACGACCGCCCTCCGCGCTGCCGGTGCTGCCATCGGCGCCCTCGACGACCTCCATGCGACGCTCGATTAAATCGAACAGTTTAGGGAAGTAGCCGCGAATGTGGTTTTGATAGGCAATCCGCGAAGCTCGATCGAGTCCCTCGCCCTCCAGCTTTTCGATGGGGCCGCGGATTTTCTCGAAGGCCGTCTCGAAGTCGGTCTGACGCTGTTTGTCGATGGCCGCATCGCCGGAAAAGACCTCGGGCAACGGATTGCTATCGTGCTGTTCGCTGTAAAGGCGGGTCCAGGCATTGAAGACGTTGTTTCGCAGACTGGAGACGTTGTTGCCTTCAATTCCGTGCAAGGAGTTGATTTGCTTGATCGTCTCCTCGCTGGGATGGCTGCGGTCGCTAGCGATGTTCTTGACCTGCGTCGCCGCCGTGTCGATCTGCGATTTGCGCGCGGCAAACCGCTTGGCAAGATCGCCCGTGGCCAAGAGCCAACAGACGAGCGAAATAAGCACCATGAAACCGCACAGCATCCAGAAGTGATACTTCTTGATGATTTCCAAAAAGGCACGAAGTTTTTCCATGACGATCTACTCCTTGGCTTGCACCGCGGCTTGCCTTCGCGGCGACATACTTTACTTAGTGGGTCTTCGCCGACCGCGCGTACGGGGTGGACTCGACGCCATCCTACATCCTACTTATTAAGGTTTTGGTTTTGTCGGACTCGTGCCCTCGGCAACTTGCGTCTGCTGCTCGGCAGGAGCCTTGGGTTGCCAGACGAACTGAACGCGGAAGATGAATTGCTTTACGCGCAGCGGCTTCTTATCGGCCGCGACACCGCTATTGGTTCCCCCCGTTCCAAGCCCCATGCCGCTCGTCGACGGCTGGCCGTGTCCGCCGTGCCCTTCGCTCGTGCCACTGTCTCCGTGAAGCTTGGGCTCGGGGATGGGTATATCGGTCCAGGCAATTTTTTCCGGCTTGATGAGTACCGGATAGGAAACACCCAGGGCAACCATTTCGGGGCTTGCCAGTTTTTTCACGAGCCGCCCGAGGACGAACTCGTGGCCTTCATCCGATCCCGAATTGTTGTGGTAGTGGCGACCGTAAACTTGCACGATGATGCCGGGGCCGGTTGGCCCCTCGCCGGTTGCCGCGGACGCAGTGCCGGCGGATGAAGCGGCCGCAGGAGCTGCAACCGAGGACGTTCCGCCGCCGGACGCCGCCGCCGCTTCGCTCAGCGGAGGAGCACCCGGCATATCCGGGAAGGGAAAGTAGTCGCCCTTCACCGCCGCGAACCATTTTGAAACGTCTTCCATCTGCTGCGAATCGATGTTCGTCACGAACAATTGGTCGCGCTTCATCAAGGCAACGCTGAGCTTTTCAGGATCGCGCGTGGTCTCCATCGGGTGCTTGTCGAAAGGAAAACACTTATCTAGGCCGGCCAGCAGTTCCAGCCAGCGATTTCGCCCCTGGAGTTGGTTCACCAAGTGCTTGCCGATGCCATCCGTTTCTTGGAACTTTTTCAGAGCCTCGTCGCGTTGCGATTTTAACGAACCCGACCGCGTGGAAATCTCTTTGGCTTTACTTTCCGCCGCTTGCCACGTCGATTCCTTGACGCTGCCGTACTGCATCGAGTAGGCGGTGTAGCTGACCGTGCAGGCAAGCAACGTCAAGGCGGCGGCAACGACGGCCCACGGCTTCTTTTGCCGCACGATGCGATCGCGCGTGATCTCGCGGGGCAATAAGTTCGTTCGCAAACCGGCCATCCCCAGACCCTGCAAGCAAAGCCCGTAGCAAACGCCGAAGGAGAGGATATTCTCCTTGAAAGCCGGCGTGGCAAGGACTTCCGGCCCCACTAAGCCGCGAAAGGTTTCAATGCGATCGATCTTGAATCCGAGGCTCTGCTCGAGATACTTTCGCAAGCCGGGCAGCTTGAAAGCATTGCCCATCGCCACCACGCGACCGATGGTCGCCTTACGGTCGAGATTCGTGAAAAAGCCGAGCGAACGCTGAAGTTCGGTCTGCATATCGTTGAACACCGGGCGCATCGCCTGGAAGACCGCTTTGGGATCCTGGGCCGTCGTGGCGTTGCGCTTGAGGTGTTCGGCCTTGGCGAACGTGAGCTTCATTTCCTTCGTCAGCGACTTGGTGAAGTGGCTGCCGCCCAACGGCACATTGCGCTGCCAAACGCGAAAACCGTTCGTGACGACCAAGTCGGTCGCGTCCGTGCCCAACGACACCACCACGACCGATTCCGGCTGATGATCCTCATCGTAGTCTTCCGCAGCGGGCAGGTCTCGCAACTGATCGAAGACGACAAAGTTATAGAGGGCCAAGGGGGCCAACTGCACGATATCGACCTCAATGCCCGCCGCGACGAAGGGGGCCAAGGCGCGGAACACGGCATCGCGCTTCATGGCGAAAAGGCCGATTTCCGTTTCCAGCACGAAGCCCGACGTTTCGGCGCCGCCGCCCATCCGCTGAAAGTCCCAGATCACGTCGTTGAGATCGAACGGAATCTGCTGCTTGGCTTCGTAGCGGACAATGTCCGGAATCTTCTTCGCCTCGACCGGCGGCAGTTTGATGAATCGGGCCAAGCCGCTCTGGCCGGAAACGGATACCGCAATCCGATCTTTGTGGACTTCGTTGCGCGAGAGGAACTGCTTCAGCGCATCGGCGATCAGTTCCTGGGGATTGGCGTCGGGCTGCGTGAGAATCTTGGGGTATTCGATATAGTCGAATGCCTCGACAACGATCTTGTCGCCGTCCTCGTCTGCCCGGCAGCGCATCGCCTTTAGGGCACACTGTCCGATATCGATTCCCCAAACGGAGCCTTTCACGGCCATGATTTAATACTCCAAAGAGAACCGGCAGCCGCCGGGTTGCCCCAACCCAGGGTTGATCCGCGCAGCCACCGCCGCACACGATACGTCTATCCTGCCCCGTTCCGCCATCGTTCTATTGTTCCCGTTGGCTCCATGCCCTATAGGCCAATCCAGAGTGGACCGGAAAGGAGCCGCTGCCTCTATTCCTCAATCTATCGTAATTGCTGGGGCGATGTCAATCAAGTTTCATCGGGAAGAGGGGGAATTTCACATGCTCAAGGAACCATCCACAACGACCAGTCCATGGAGCACGCCACAAGGTAACGACCACCCTCCTCTCCCGTTCACGGAAGAAGGGCAAATCGCGGGAATTTTGGCCCCAAAACGAAATGCCTATAGTCCTTTAGGGGTGTATTCCAGAAGGGGGAAAAGCTCTTCTTGGCAAACGCGATCGATGCGGAGGCCTACCCACGTATTCGGGATGGCCCAATAGGGGTTGGGAAACTAAACTATTACGGCCCTCAGATGAAAGAATCAGTGATGTCCCCGGTTCCGGATCGCGGTCCTTGCCGCACGTGGGCAACCGGTTGCGTGTACGGCCAACGCCTGCGAATCGACGCTGGTGAACCTAGCGAATTGCACCTTGAGGTACTCAACGTACCAAGAGAACTTGAAACTCTACTGCCTTACGCCGAATTTTGGGGGGTCGCGGACGATAGCTGCCGTATAGAGTTGATAAATCAGGCACCGCCCGAGGTATGGCGCGATTTCCAGATAGTCGTTTCCAGACACCAGACAGCACT
>JANXOJ010000703.1 GCA_025353625.1 Planctomycetota bacterium
ACGCCAGTTCGAGAACATCCGCCTGGCGAAGGAGTACGTGGCCGAGTTCTCCTACCAGCCCGCCAAGTGCCAGAAGGCGTACCGGGTGGTGGTGGTGTGGAAGGAACTGGAGGTCTACAAGGGTCAGGAAAAGCTGTTCGACACGGACCGCTGCTTCTTCTACATCACCAACGACTGGGAGACGCCGGCCGAGGAGATCGTCTTCCTGGCCAACGACCGCTGCAACCAGGAGAACCTGATCGGGCAGCTCAAGGGCGGCGTCCGATCGCTGGCCGCCCCGGTCGGCAGCCTGCTGAGCAACTGGGCCTATATGGTGATGGCCTCCTTGGCCTGGAGCCTCAAGGCGTGGTGTGCGCTCATGTTGCCGGAGACCGGCCGCTGGGCGGAGAAACACCGCGAGGAGAAGAACCGTTTGTTGCGGATGGAATTCAGCACGTTCCGCCGGGCGTTAATACTCGTGCCGGCGCAGGTGCTTCGCACCGCGAGGAAGATCGTCTGCCGGCTCTTGGCATGGAACCCATGGCAGCACGTCTTCTTCCGCTTGTTGGACAGCATCGCGCAGCCCTTGCGGTGTTGACCGCTCGCCCCATGAAGCCGGAGTCTGGATGCTCCGGTCCGCCGCCACGCCGAACCGAGGAAAGAACCACCCCCATGCAGCACCCGCCAACACGAACCTATACCGCCGTCCCTGCCGGCATCGCTACCGCTCCGCGCTCATGCGGCGGTCGTCAGCCACTGAAAACAGCAATCGGCGTTCGCTTGTTTTGGGACTAGGCGCGGGGTTGGGCGGGATGGTAAAATAGGTTAAAGAGAGAGTCTCGGCCGACCGATGCGTAAAGCCTCGCCACCGTCAGTTGAGACACGCGCATGGCGGTTCCGCAAGAGTTGGTCGATCCGATGTATGACACTTTGACCATCGTCGCGTTCAAGCTGGACGATCAACGGTACGCCGTTCCGCTGGCGGTCGTCGAGCGGGTCGTCCAGATCGCCGAAGTCACGCCCTTGCACGGCGCGCCCCAATCGATTCTGGGCGTCATCAATATTCACGGGCATGTCGTCGCGGTGCTGGATCTCCGGCGGCACGTGGGACTGCGGTCGCGGGAACTGATGCTCAGCGACGAGTTGCTGGTAGTTCGCGCGGACCATCGAACCGTGGCGCTCTTGGTCGATGAAGTCGTGGGCGTGATGGAATATCCGCGTCCCGCGCAGGTCGATTTGGACCAGATCGCGCCGGGGCTGGAGCGGTTCGCGTGCGTGGTCAAGCAATCGGACGGCCTGTTGCTGGTCCACGATCTCAACGGGCTCTTGGGACAAGTCCCAGCGAACTTATGCGATCAATTGCCGTCGATCGAGGAGGTGGCGTCATGAGCCGCGATGACTGCGAATTGTTGTGGTCTCGACTGTCCGAGTTTCTGGCGGCCAACCTGGGCCTGTGCTTTGGTCCGGAACGTCGCGAGGATCTTATGCGTGCAATGGCCTGCGCGGCGCGGGAGTTTGGCTTCAAGGCCCCCGAAGCCTGCGCCGAATGGCTGCTTTCGGCGCCGTTGACTAGGACTCAAATCGACATTCTCGCCGGCCAATTGACCGTGGGGGAAACTTACTTCTACCGTTACGCCAGAAATTTTGAGGTCTTGGAGTCCGATATTTTGCCCGAGTTGATTGCAGCCCGGCGCGGCGGCACGCGATCGCTCAGGCTATGGAGCGCCGGGTGCTGTACGGGCGAGGAGCCCTATACGCTGGCGATCCTGCTGACGCGAATGATTCCCGATTGGCGACAGTGGCGGATCGCGATTCTGGCAACCGACATCAACGTCCGCTTTCTGGAGCAAGCCTCCGCCGGCATATTTCGCGAATGGTCGTTCCGGGATACGCCGCCGGGCTTCAAGGAGAATTACTTCCATTCCAAGGGGGATGGACGTTACGAGATTCTGCCGTACCTCAAGGAATTGGTTTCGTTCTCCTACCTGAACCTGGCTGCGGACACCTACCCGTCGTTGTTGAACAATACCAACGCCATGGATGTCGTTCTCTGCCGCAATGTCCTTATGTATTTTACGCCGGTCCTGGCGATGCGCGTGGTGGGCCAGCTACAGCGGTGCCTTCTGCCGGGAGGCTGGCTGATGTGTAGCCCAACCGATAGCTCGGCCGTTTCGCCAATAGGATTGCAAACGGTGAGCTTTCCGGGTGCTACGGTTTATCGTCAAGTGTCTGACGATCCCGCCGCGGAACGGATCGCGGTTTCACCGCCACCGATCCCCGTGCCGTCGTCGCCGGTCGCCTTATCCGCCGCAAGACGGCCGACGGTGATTAAGCCCATCGCCCGCTCATCGCCCAAAACGCCGATTGAGTCGTCCCTCGACGTTCACGTCGAAGCCCTGGCGCTTTACCAGCAAGGGCACTATGCCGAGGCGGGCGACCGTTTGCAAGAATTGTTGGCCAGCCGGCCCGACGACGCGAAGACGCTTGAATTGCTGGCACGAGTGTACGCCGATCAGGGGCGATTGCCGGAGGCGGCGGCCCTGTCCGAGCGGGCCATCGCCGCCGACAAACTAAACGCCGGCATCTATTATTTGCACGCGGCAATCTTGCAGGAGCAAGGGGCCGACGACGACGCCGTGCGATGCTTGAATCGCGCCCTCTATTTGGATCCGAATTTTGTACTCGCCCATTTTTCCTTGGCCAGCATGGCGCGAGCGCAAGGGAAGATGACCGCCGCGCACAAATGCTATTCGCAGGCCCTGAAATCGCTCGAGCCCTATCGCCCGGAAGAATTGGTGCCGGAGTCCGACGGGGCTACGGCGGGGCGAATGCGGGAGATGATTTCGGCAATGATTGCGTCCTGTGGCGTACAGCACGCGACGGGCCGCGACCGTCTTGTGGAGGCTAGACCATGAACGA
>JANXOJ010000001.1 GCA_025353625.1 Planctomycetota bacterium
CACGGCCCGACACGTCCATGCGGCGACTGGCATGAACAATCTTGTGGTGGCCGGGGGCGTCGCGCTGAACTGCGTCGGTAATGGCCGCATACTTCGCGAAGGCCCCTTTGAGAACATTTGGATTCAACCTGCCGCCGGCGATGCGGGCGGGGCTTTGGGCACGGCGATGTTCATCTGGCATCAACTTTTACGCAACGAGCGCGAGCCCAACGGCTGCGATGCGCAGCGCGGTTCACTGCTGGGGCCGGCCTTTACGGACGATCAGATCGAAGCGACGCTGCACGACGCGGGTGCCGCATTCACAACGGCCGCCGACGATGCCCAACTGGTCGACGAAGTGGCGCGGCTGCTGGCCCAGGAAAAGATTGTCGGTTGGTTCCAGGGGCGGATGGAGTTCGGGCCCCGCGCGCTCGGGGCGCGGAGCATTTTGGGCGACGCGCGAAGCCGCTCGATGCAATCGCAGATGAACCTCAAGATCAAGTTCCGCGAATCGTTCCGGCCCTTCGCGCCAATCGTACTGCGAGAATACGTCGACCGCTACTTCGAGATGCGACCCTATGAGGACAGCCCTTATATGCTGCTTGTGGCCCCGGTTCGCGAGGAGCATCGCTTGCCGGTTGAATCGAGCGACGGGCAAGCCTTTGGCATCGAACGGCTCAACCAATGCCGCTCGACAATTCCGGCGGTGACGCACGTCGATTATTCGGCCCGCGTGCAGACTGTCGATGCCCAGCGCAATCCGCTCTTGCACCGATTGATGATGCGGTTTCACGAGCAGACGGGCTGCCCGGTGCTGATCAATACGAGCTTTAATGTTCGCAGCGAACCGATCGTCTGCACGCCGACGGACGCTTACCGTTGTTTCATGGCGACCGAAATGGACGTCCTCGTTTTAGGGCGGCACATTTTGTATAAGGACGAGCAAGGGACGGCCATGGACGCCGCTCAACGAACGCAACATTTGGCCCAATTTCAGTTGGATTAAACGTACCCATCGCGCTTTGCGCGATGAATTCACTATCGAAAATCGACCCCATGCTTCAAATCAATTGGCACCCGACCGACCGACAGGTGCGTAACTTTGCGTTGACATCGCTTGCGGCATTGCCGTTGGCAACCGCGATTTGGACGCGCGGCTACCTGCCGGCGATCAACTACGCCGTCTTGATGGGCGGCGGCCTGGCATTGCTCGGCACCCTTTGGCCGCGCGGTCTGCGGCCGTTGCTTGTGGCAATCAACGTCGTCACCGCGCCGCTGGCCCTGATCGTCCACGATGGGGTGCTTTCGGTGGCGTACTTTGGTTTAGTCGTTCCGGTAGGCTTGCTCTTTCGCTTCCTGGGCCGCGATGCGTTGCAATTAAAAATCGATCGCAAGGCTTCTACCTATTGGCAGCCGAAGAAGCAGCCAAGCGACGCACGAAGTTATTTCCGACGTTGGTGAGAAAGAACATGTCTGCTGAAGACAAAATGCAAAACGACTTTGAAAAGGCCAATCGCGAGAAGCCGCCGGGCATAGTCCGTGAGTTCCTGCAATTCCTGGCCGAGAACAAGAAGTGGTGGTTGCTGCCAATGGTCGTCGTGCTGGTGCTTTGCAGCCTATTGGCCGTCTTTGCAACGACCTTTGCGCCATATATTTATACGCTGTTTTGAGATCGTTTCAGCTTTCGCATTTTCGCGATCCTCCCTCCTCATGGATGGCGCGCTCGGGGAGATAGGCTATTTCGCGAATTGAACCGTCCAGTCGATCTCGCCGCCCGCTGCTGACGTGATGACCAGTCGCGTAAGTTCCTTCTCTTGGCTCAGTGTCGGCGCGGCAGAACCAGGGTTCGCCGTGGCATGGATCGGATGCAGCTGGGCCGCTTCACTTCCTGAAGCGATGCGAATCTCATAGCGATCGCCGGCAAC
>JANXOJ010000014.1 GCA_025353625.1 Planctomycetota bacterium
GCCCGTAACCGTATTGAGCAGCGTCGTGCCGTTGCTATCGTAAGTCCGTCCGATAATCGTGCCGCCGCTCTGCCAGGTGACTTCAAACCGATACCAGTGATTCGCGGTCCAGGTCTGCGTTGCGGCGGCAAGAACGGTGTACGTGGGCGTGCCGTTGTAGTTCGTAACGTATTGCAATATCAACTGACTTGAATTCTCGGCCATGACCAGGGTCAGGGTGCTGGTGGAATTGGCTCCGAAGCCGAAGTAGGCGCGGCCGGCGGTGGCGGTGGCGGACTTCACCCACGTGGAGATAACTTGGCCCTGCTGGACGTGGGCCGAGGCATCGTTACGATACATCCATTCCGTGGTATCGCCAAGTTGCAGCCCGTAAGCGCCGTCGTGCGCCGCAGCCGACGCGATGCTGGCATTGTTCGTACTTGTGAACGTGTAGTTGGCAAGATCGCTGCTGCCCTGTTCAAAATTGTCGAGAGCTGTTCCCGCCACGGCATTGAGCGTGGCCGTACTGTTGTAGGTCGTCACCGTGAATCCATTGGCATCCTTGGCGGTAAGCGACGTCGGGAAAGCGATATTGGTGTACTGCGGGCTGGCGACTGCGCCCCAGACCAAACTCGTTAGAGTGCCCGCTTGGACGGCGAACGTATTGCTCGTTCCGGTAACGGCTCCTCCGCCGTTGAGCACTAATGCGACACTTGGATCGGTCGCATTGATTGTGACGTTGCCGGTCCACACGCCGGAGGAAAAGGTCGCCGTAGTCGGACTGATGGAGAGCGCCCCGCCCTGCCCGATCGCGCTGAGGGTCGTCGTGCCACTGTAGACCGAGATAACGTTGTTGAGTATATCGTAGGCTTGGGCCGCGACCGAGAATGCAACTCCAGCGGTCTTTGGGCCGGCGATCGTGGAAAAGGTATAATGATCGACGTCCACATCGTTGACGACGATGCTCGTTGCGGCCGTCGGCAAGCCGCCAGCTGTGGCGGTCACCTGGACCGCTTGCGGACCCGTGTGCAAGCCGTTGTCGACCAACGTGGCGGTGAAGGTGGCCGACGTCGATCCGGCAGGGATCGTCACCGTCGTCGGCAGCGTCAACTGGGTGGTGTCGCCCGAGGTCAGCGCCACCGTCAGCGGCGTCGTCATTGTGCCGCCGATGGTCAGCGTGCCGGTGACCGTTTGTCCCTCCCAGCCGGTGGCGGGCAAGGCGACCGACAGCGTCGCATTGTCGTCGAGCAGATTCATCGTACCGGTGCCGCTGGTCCAGTTTTCCACGAGCGACGTGACGGTAATGGATGTCGGCCCGCCTTCGATCACTTGGTCGGGCAAGATGGTCGCGGTAAAGTTCACGCTCGTCTGGCCGGCAAGCAAGACGACGGTCGCCGGCACGGTGAGGTGCGACGTGGCACTGGAGGTCAACTGGACGGAAATGTTTTGCGATGGCGCGGCACTTGCGGTGACGGTTCCGGTGACGCTTCCGGACGTTTCGTGCGCGCTGGCAGGCAACGTCACGGTCGTGGCGGCCGTTTCGTTGTCGTGGATAGTGATCGTGCCGCTGCCGGAAGCAACCCCCGGCGATGTCGCCGTGATCGCGACGGCCTCCAGCCCGTTAAGCAGCGTATCGTCGACGATCGTGATGGGCACCGTCGCGGAAGTCTGGCCGGCGAGAATGGTCACACTTCCCGGCACGGAAATGCGGCTTGGGTCGCTGGATACCAGCGTTACCAGCCGGTCGGAAGTGGAAGTCGTTGAAGCAGCGACCGTTCCCGTTGCAATGGGATCGCCCTCGGTAACCGAGGCGGGGAGGGTGAGCGTTAGCGGCCCGTTGATGGCCGGACTCAAGACGTACTCGCCTTTCGTGTTGTTGAGAGCAGCGACTCGAACTCGATACGCACCCGTTGCGACTGTGGTATAGCTTAGGGATTGATTGCGGCCATCGGTGCCGACAACGCCCGAGGCTACCAGGTTGTTCGATGGATCGTAAAGCTCGATCTTAGGCGTTAGCGTATTGACGAACTCGCCGGTTCCGTCGGCGGGTGTGGTGGTTGCAAAACCGACAGCGTTGCCGGCAACCAGATTGACCGAGTACCAGTCTTCGTCGTTGGCTGCCGTGGTGGACAAGACAACGTCATCCACGTACCAGCCCTCGTAGGCGTTGGCGCCGCTGTCGATCGTATCAAAAATGAAGCGAATCTGAATGTTCTTGCCGACGAAGGCCGCAAGGTTGGCCGAGACCGATTTCCAGGTAGTCGAATTCGTCAGCGTTGTGGAAGGACCGGCGACGTTCGTGGAAGTGACGAAGCCATCGGTGCTGACCAACACATTGGCCGTATCGTAGGCTGTTCCGCCCTCCGTCACAAGCAACGTATTAAACGACAGGGTGAGCGATGCGGATTGCGGAATCGTGTAAACGGGCGAGGTGATCGACCCTGAGTTGGCGGCTCCGGTATCGTAGGTGCCGGTGGTGTCGCTGCCGTAGTAGAAGCTGGTGGTCGCCGAGTGGCCGGTATCCGCGCTGCGGCGCGTGGTGAGGTGCCAAAGCCCGGCGCTGGTTCCCGTTCCCCGGATCGCGTTGTTAACCGTGTAGCCGGCTTGGCCGCTTTCAAAGTTGGTCGTGTTGGAAAACCCGCCCGAGGAGACATTTCCCAAAGCACCCTGCACGCCGTTAATGCTCTGGGCGGTGGCAAACGTATTGTTGGATTCGGTGTCGAACGCGGCATTGCGCATTACCACGAGGCTGTAGGAGACGGAAGGGTCGCCGCTGATGCGAATGTAGTAAGTTCCCGCACCGGCCAAGCTAGCCGCGCCGATGACTGCGGTTAGGTTCGTCGCCCCGCTGACACCGGACGCCAACACCGTGCCGCCGGCGTTGAGTAAATCGACGTTCACGTTTCCCGAAGTGAGGCTCGTCGCGGCAATCGTATCGGTCTCGGCGGCGGTTGCGGTAAAGGAGTAATAGTCGGCGGTCGCCGGTGCTTGTGAAATCAAGACACTCGTGCCGGTATTCACCAACGCGGTGGGACCGTTGTTGTTCATCAGCAGAACGCGATTGGAACCCTGCGTGCCGGACGCCTTAAGGCCGGCCGAAGCCGACTTGCCCAAATCGTAGGAACCGCCGTTTTGACCCGTCGAAAGCTTCTGGTAATTGAATCGTACCGATCCGTCCGTGCTCAGGACTGCTTCAAAGGTAAGCCCGCCGAGTCTTGACGTATCGCTGTAAAAGGAGATGTTGTTCCATTGGATTACCAATTGCGCGCTGCTGCCGGTGCCAACGACCTGATACACAACCTTGGAATCGGTCGCCCCAGTTACGTACAAGTCGTCCCAGAAGGGAGCGATGACGGCTTCCGTCGGCGAAGTCGTCAGATCGGTATTGGACAAGCTGCTATCCGACGTTCCAAAGCTGATTAGCCCGTTGGTGCTGACGTATAGACTGGTGTAGCTCGTACCGAAAAAAGGGAACGAGAAACTGGTCGGCGCGACGAGGGTCGAGGAGTCGTCCAAGCTGGAGAAACTAATGGTCGTGCCGGTCGTGGCGATGTTCTGGAAGGCATAGGTAACGGCACTTGCCGAGTAAGACCCCGTTCCACTATCCGTCAAGCCGGTTAGGGCCCCTCTTAGTGCCGTCGAGCCGGACGTCAACGGCGTAAATGCCCCATTCAGACTCTGCGCCGTGGCAATCGTGTTATTGCTGGCACCGGAAATAGTTCCTTCTAACTCCTGGGCCGCGTTGAGTGTGACCTGCAATGTAAAATTACCGATCGTCGACGAAGCACCGCCGACGATGATCTTGTACGTGCCCGCCGTCGTGCCGGTTGTGCTAATCGACTGGAGCAGTGCATTGAGATTGGCGGCGGTCGCGGTCGAAGTGCCGATCACCGTATTGCTAGCGTCGAGCAACTGCACCGTCGGCTGCAACGTAGAGCTAGTCGGCACGACCAGGACCGTAATCGACTGGCCCGGATCGATCGAGAGGGTGAACGTGTTCGGGTTATGATCGGGCGTGATGATGCCGACCGAAGTCGAATTCTGATATATCAGCGAGCCTGACGGCGATGTCGATAGGAGCGGCACGGGGAATGCCGTCGTGCCGAGGTCGACGTAATAGGTGCCGGAAAAAGCGGTTCCGGAATTGCCGTACTGATCGGTGATGGCGGTCGCCGAGATGCTCGCCGTGAGCGTTCCCCCCACGGTGATGCCGCTCAACGTATACCGCGCTTTCGTATTGCCGTTAAGCAACGTGACCGCACTGACCGTGGCACCGCTGATGCCGGACAAGACCAGCGAACTGGTCGTAACGGAGCTCGGCAGCAGTGCCTCGTTAAAGTTCACGTCCAAGGTGAAGGGACCGGGTAAGACAAATCCGCTATTGGCAGCTGGGCTGGTCGAGACAACTTGCAACGTCACGGTGTCGTAGCGAAACGTGGCGTCGAACGACTTGACGGGATTGCTATCGCTGGCGCGGGTAAACGCCCCCGCGCTGATGTGCATGGCTTGCAGTCCCTGCGTCGTCATCGGCGTGGCCGCAAAACCGAAAACGAGGCTGGTCGTGCCGGGCTTATACGAGACCGAAGTTGCCGGTGTGCCGTTGACGGAAAAGGCACTTGCGGAAAGCGACGCAACGTTCACCGGGTCGCTCGTGGTGACGGTGAAGGAGGTCAACGTGCTGGCAACCGTGCTTCCGGCGGCGGGACTGGTGCTATTCACCGACAGGCCCAACAGTACACTGTAGCTTCCAGAAAACGCCGTGCCGGGATTGCCGTATACGTCGGTCAGTGTACCCGCCGCGATCGTTGTCGTGAGCGTACCGGCAACCGTCATACCGGCAAGCGAATAGCGCACGGTCGTATTGCCGGGCAGAAGCGCGGCCGAAGCGACGTAGGCCCCGGCGATGCCGCCGAGGGTCAGCGAACTCGTGGTCGCGGACGACGGAAGGATCGGCTCGTTGAAGTTCACGTCGTACGTAAACGGCACCGGCAGCGTAAACGAGCCGCCAACGGCGGGGGTGGTTGAGGTCTCCTGCAAGACGACGGCATCGTAGCGGAATGTGGCGTCGAACTGTGCGACGGGGCCGGCATCGCTCACGCGCACGAATGCGCCGGCGTCGATGTGCATCGTCTGCAATCCTTGTGCGGTCACCGGCGATGTGACGTAGCCGAATACAATGCTCGTGCTGCCGGGCGTATAAGCGACCGAGGATGCGGCAATTCCATTGACCGAGAAATCGGTCGCCTGCAATGTCGCCGGATCGATGGTATCGCTGGTGGTTACCGTGAAGCTGGTCGGCGGGCTGGATATGACGCCGTTGGCCACCGGCGTCGTAGTCACCACCGCCAGCCCGAGTGCGATCTGCTTGTAATAAACGTTGGGATCCATGCGGTTGCCGCCGCCCGCGAGCGCGGATCGGCTGTCGGACCAGGAGACGTGGAAGGCGTTGGCCGTGGCGGAGGCCGTATCGTAGTCGCCCATGTAGACGGAGTTGATCAGGCTGTCGTTGCCGAATTCAGGTTTCGATGCCGTACTGCTGACGGCGAAGCTCGGCTGAAACGTGATCGTCGAGCCGGAGATGCTGCCGATGCGACCGTAGTACTTGAAGAGGTTGTTGCCCGTCGGATCTTCCTGACGGCTGTAATAAAAGACGCCGATTTTGCTGCCGTCGGGCGTGACGGCAAGGGTCGGCTGCCATTGGTCGGTGGTCGTGGCGTCGTCGTTGACTTTAACGGGCGTACTCCAGGTCGTGCCGCCGTTGGTCGATTGCGTGAGAAAAATGTCGGCTTTGTCGCTGCCGGTGCCTTTGTTGGCAAAGACGGCGTAAATGTTTCCGTTAATGGGGTTGACGAACACATGGGGAAAC
>JANXOJ010000020.1 GCA_025353625.1 Planctomycetota bacterium
CGGGCGTGAACTGGATGCGGGAAAAGTGCAAGTTGAGCGTCTTGGCCAGCGTGCGGACGAGCAGGGTCTTCCCCAGCCCCGGCACACCTTCCAGCAAGCAATGCCCGCCGACGAAGAGACAGGTCAAGACCCCGTGGACGATCTCATCGTGCCCGACGATCACCCGTCCGATTTGTTCCTTCACGGCCGCATACCGCGCGACGAACTCCCGCGCCCGTTGTTCCATATTTTCAGCAATACTCATTAGCGTGTCTTCCTGTAACCGGGGGGCGAAAGTAATCGTGCCTCACTCCCAAATATACCGTTCATCGTGGGGGATGTCATGTCGTTTGAGGAACGCGCAAAAAATTCTCCCTAAAAACATAGACTGCCTGCCACGCAAATCCGCGCAGCGATGGATATTGATCGTGAATTCAGCCGGACGAATTGCTCTCTTAGCTATCCAACCTTGCGCTCCACCGCGATATACGCGACGGGGTCTGCCCCGAGGCGATTAACTTTCGCCCTTCCAGGGCTATGCCTACTCCCGATCTTCCCATGCCTTCTTTTTTGCCTTGAGCAGTCGCTCGGTGAAGGACTCTTCATCCGCGATCTCGGGAGCGGGATTGGGAGACGGGGTTTGTATTTGTGGCAGTGGGGCGAGCTCGTCGAGCGTCTTCACGTCGACGGGTGCGGCCGGCGTCTCGAAGCGCGTGGCGGCGCGAAGTTGATCTAGGTGCCCGGCAACTTCTGCTTTGCGACTCTTTAGGCGTTCAATATACGCCGGCTGAATCGGGGCCGGTTGACGGCGAAGGACGAAATTGCGTACTCGTGCGGCCAGCGGCGGCACCCAAAGAAAGTGGACGTGTACGCGGCGAAAGAAGACGTCGGCTAGGAAGGTACAACTGCCCAACACGATCAGCCAATGCCAAATCTCCTGGCTGCTCGATGCCTTGGCCAGGTCGTGGCGGAAGGTGTTCACAACCTGCGCCGCATCGATCGCGTTCGACCCGGCACTTTCGATCAACTGGCCGGGCGCACCTTCCTTGGGCTGCATCGCGGCAAGCTGCCCGAGTAACGCATCATTGGGGCCCCGGTCGCGGAACTCGTCCGAGTAGGGAACGCTGACGCCCAGACGCAACGGCGTCATGCCGCGCCCCGGATTGATGGTTACGAAGTAGCTCCCCGCATCGCCAGCGGGGAACGTGCCCACATAACGCCCCGGAGCGGTTTGTTCGATTTGCAAGTCGAGCGGTTTTTTCAAATCGGGCCCGACGGCCGTGCCCGACATCGTGAGGAAGTTCAAGAAGTCATCGTTCTTATCGAGGGCCGTGACCACGACTTTCATTTGTCCGTCGCACGGCTCAAAAGTTGCCGTAAACTTGCCGGACGTGCCGGATGGCCGCATCGACCAACGCACGATCTGGCCAAAGAGCTTGTCGTAGACGGCAAAGCTGGGCCAACTCTTCGTCCAGCGGGTGCCCGCATCGGTGGTAAAGGCAACGGCCCGCCCCAGGCCATAAGTCCAGCCGGCCAGGATCGTGGTGTTGTCTTCGCCGCCCGGCTTGGTGGCAAAAAGGACGGTCTCGACCAGCGGGTTGTCCTTTTTCGTGGTCATCACAAAGCCGTCGATGGGTGGCAGGGTATCGATGCCCGCCAGCATCTCGTGGACCGACTTTTTCTTGACGCCAAACGAAGTTCCCGGCTCATAGATCAGCGGTCGCGCCACGCGTCGAGCTTCCTTTTGAAAAATCCTCGGCAGAGCTCGGTTGTTGTTCACGGCATAGAACTTGCCTCCGCCGATCGAAGCCATGTCGGAAAGCGTTTGCTGTTCGATTTGTCCGTGGGCATTCACGGCGACGGTCGAAACGGTCACGCCCATCGCCTTCAATCGGGCCATCGTTGCCGAACGCGGTGCGCTCGGATCGCCATCGCTGAGCACGACCATGTGCTTGACGGCCGCGTCTTTCAAGCCCGCGAACCCCTGCTCCGCCAGCAGCATGGCCGGTTCGAAGTCGGGCATGTCGCCGGGCACCATGCGATCGACGGCGGAAAGCAGCTTCAATCGATGTTGGGCCATATCGACGGGAGCGGAACCGTAAATCCACCGCTCGGTGCCGTTCCATTGCATCACGCCGCAGTAGTCTTGGCTGCTCAATGTTTTGATCGCTTCCCGCGCGATCTGCTTCTGGAGGCTGTTGCCGGTGGCGATTTCGCTGGCGTGCATCAGCAGCACCAACGCCCCGCGCGGAGCGACTTCGGCGTTGCGAATTTGAAATTCGACCGGCATTGCCTTTTCCAATTCGGTGCCGGTCCAGCCTCCCGCGCCGAAGCTATCGGGGCCGCCAAGCACGACCAGCCCGGCTCCCATCTGTTGCGTATTGCGGACGAGCATGTCGATTTGTTCGTCGCTGAAGCTCACGTCTTCGTTAATTGCCCGAGCGACGTTGGCCAACACGACCGCATCGTAAGGTTGCAACTCGGCGAGACTGGAAAAGAGCCGATCGGTGCCGTGGATCGTTACCTCCAGGCCCTGTTGCCGCAGCCGCTCGACGAGCAGATTGTGTTCGCCGCGATGTTCGTGGCTCTCGATGACCAGCACCTGTCCTTTGCCGGCGACGTGCGTGAAAGCCGTCGCGCGATTGTTCTGCGGCATGGCGTCGTCTTCGGCCCGGTCGGGAATGAAGCGGGCCTCGTAGGTATAGAAATTCGCGCTATCGATCTTTTGCCGCACGCTATAGACCTTCTTGCCGGGCGGCAGCGTCACGTGCTCGTCGCTGATTACCAGGGGCCGATCGTCGACGATTTCCGAAACGATGAGCCGCCCCGGAACCTCGCCCTTGTCGCCGGGGCGGATGTCGCAATTGTTTGAGAGAACGATCCGCAAATCAAAGGGCTGATTGCGGCGGACGTTGCCCGGCAGAATGACCCGCTCGACGGCCACTTCCGCGCGGGTGTGGTAGCGAACCGGCACGACATCGATGCCGATGCCGGCCGCCGCCATAACCTGGGCCTGCTCCAGGGCGTTGCCCTGGTTCTGGTTGCCGTCGGAAATCACGACGATCCGCCGAGCGGCATCTTCGGGAAAGGTTGCTTGGGCAAGCTTCATTGCGGCAGCCAGATTCGTATATTCCGGATCGATAGGGCTTTCAATCGCCGCGCCGAATTGCACGTCGTCGTCGAAGGGCGGGACTTCAATCGCCGCATCGCGGCCAAAGACAATCACCGCGGCACGATCCTTGTCGCGACGCTGCTTCTTGACCTCCGCCTTCACATACTCGATCATCGCCTGCCGATTCTTGGCGGGGATGCTCATCGACTGGTCGAGCAGATAGATGACGGTCAAATGATCGGCAGTCTCGACGATTTGCAAATCGGCTGCCGCCAGAACGAGCAGCAGCACGACGAGCGTCCGCAATAAAAGTGCCACCCAACGACGGACCCCGCCCATGCCCGCCAGCCGGCGAAAACTATACCACCAGAGCACCGGCACGATCAGCAGAATCGCCAGATAGCCTGGGGCCAGGAATGAGGGGTGGTAGTGGAACATGGAATTGGAGACGGACCGCAGTTACGGAAAGGAGGCTCACTCCAAGGGGCGAAGGCGCAATGGAATTACGATCCGGCCATGCGTTGAAATAGTAATCCCAACGATCCTCCCCGTTGGTTCTTTAGTTGCTTTCACAGTCTCGTTCTAAACTTGCCTTTCTTCGCGCCTTTGCATGAGGCCTCTTGCCGCAACAGCGAGCGCAAATCGACGACCGCGCCGAATTCGCGAAAGACGTCTGGAAATCGGCCGAGATCGTGGTTCCAATAAATCATCGCACACGACATCGGTGCGCCTTTGCCTTCGTCTTTGCCCTCAACGAGAAAGCGGAGACGCGTATCGTACAGGAAGCAAACGGCGACCGCTTGGCCCCAGACGTACTCTTTCCAATGGCCCGTATTGGTGGCAACCGGGACGAGTGCCAGCACTTCGGCGTCGTGCTGTTGATGTGCCTGTGCGCAGCGATAGAGCCAATGTTTGATCGTGGTGCGACGTTCTTTGTCGGCACCGTAGGGTGGGTTCACATAGATCGAAGGAAAGTCCCACGATTCTTGCAGTCCGTCGTGCTTCGGTAGGGCAAACTCGGTTTCGGCCTGGACGATCGACCAGGGATTCGAGCAGGGATCGAGCGCAATCCGGCCGCGCAGCACGTCGCGCACGGCATTGACGTATTTGAGCGGCGTACACCAATCGACGCTCCGCGAATTGACCGTTCTTCCTGCCGTCACGATGCCATCTCCCGATTGTGGTTTGGGCGTCTCGCCCGCACCACCCTTGTCGAGGCAGGCGCGACGCCCGCACGACAATCATAAATCACTTCATCACGATCCGTTGCACGCGGTAATTGTTCGTATCGAGCACATCGATCTTTCCGCGACTATCGCGAACGAGCCCCCAAGGGTTAAAAAGCTGTCCAACGCTGCGACCCGAGGTTCCCCAACAGGCGAGGCTTTGGCCGTCGCGCGTAAACTTCTGGATGCGGTGGTTGCCGTATTCGCAGACGTAGAGCGTGTCGTTGGGCCCCAAAGCCAGATCGTAAGGATAGTACAGTTGGCCCGCCGCGTCACCCTGGCTTCCCCAGATTTTCAGAAGCTTGCCTTGCGTATCGAAGACCTGAATGCGGTGATTGCCGGCATCGGTGACCCAAAGGTGGTCTCGTTCGTCAAAAACGATCTTCTGCGGGCGGATGAACTGCCCCGGCTCAGTGCCGTGCCCGCCCCATTGCAGCATGAACGTGCGGCCATCCGGCTTGAACTTCTGGATGCGATCGAATTCGCCGTACTCGGCAATATAGATATTGCCCTGCGAGTCCTGGGCGGTGCCGGTGACGAGACCGAACTCGCCCGGTTTTTCGCCCTTCTTGCCGCCGAGCGTGCGGAGCAACGTTCCTTCCGGCGAATAGACGAGGACTTGAAAGTAGTGCGTATCGGCCACCAGCACGTTGCCGTCCCGGTCGATGCTCAGGCCGGTCGGCTTGCCGTGGGCATGGTCCGGCGTGGACCATTGGCGAATGAACTGGCCGTCGGCCGTGAAGACCTGGATGCGGGCCGTTTTATCGACAATGTAGAGATGGTCGGCGCGGTCGATGGCGATGGCGCGGGGCGTCTCGAAGCGGCCCTCGGAGTAGCCGAACCGGCCCCAGACCGCTTCCACCGGACCGGTACTTGCGTCATCGCGATGGCAGCCGAAAACGAGGAGCACGACGGCAAGCATCCGAGCGGCGGAAGCATCCGGACCACCGACTACGAATAATAGGCGGCGATCAAAAGCTTCCCAAAGAAACGCGAAGCGGTGCAACCCCATAGCCCGTGGCCGCACGGCGCACTTCGGGCTTTGGTCCGATACGCCCTCGACGTATTTGGTTTTTCTCCAACCTCCGCTTCCCATACTGCCCATCCTCCACCCCGGAAGAATATGCTACTTCCTCTTCCGATGAAACACCCGCTTTGCGGCTTCCAACGCCGGGCCAAGCCGATCGACTTCTTCGAGCGTGTTGTAGAGATAGAAGCTCGCCCTAGCGGTGGCTGAGACACCGTAGCGTTTGTGAAGGGGCATGGCGCAGTGGTGCCCCGCGCGAACGGCGATACCGCTGCGGTCGAGGACTTCGGCAACGTCGTGCGAGTGAATGCGATCGAGCGTGAAGCTGACGATGCCCGCTTTGTGTTGCGGCTCGGGACCGAGAATGTGAACGCCTTCCACCTCGCCGAGAACCTTGTGGGCGCGCTCGGTAAGCAGCCGCTCATGTTGGCCGACGGCCTCTAGGCCGATGCGGTCGAGATAGTCGATGGCCGCGCCCAGGCCAATCGCCGAAACGATCGGCGGAGTGCCGGCCTCGAACTTGCTCGGCAACTCGCCCGGCTCGAATGTATCGAGCATCACGCGGCGGATCATGCTACCGCCGCCGAGAAATGGCGGCATGGCATCGAGCAGCTCGCGCTTGCCGTACAGCACGCCCACGCCGGAAGGCCCGAGCATTTTATGCCCACTGAAGACGAGAAAGTCGGCGTCCATTGCTTGCACATCGGTCTTCTGATGCGGCACGCTTTGTGCGCCGTCCACCAAGACCAATGCCCCGACCGCGTGCGCGCGGCGGACAATTTCGTCCACGGGGTTAATCGTGCCGAGAACGTTGGAGACCGACATCAAGGCGACGAGCTTCGTCCGCGGCGTGAGCAGCGAATCGAGCGATTCCATCCGCAGGCGGCCGTCGTCGGTCAGCGGAATGTGCCGCAGCACGGCCCCACGCCGCTCGGCAAGCTGCTGCCAAGGGACGAGGTTCGAGTGATGCTCCATTTCCGTAAGCAGAATCTCGTCGCCCGGCTCGATGTTCGCATCGCCCCAACTGCGGGCCACGACGTTGATGCCGGACGTGGTGCCGTAGGTAAAGATGCACTGCTCGACCGTCGGGGCATTGATGAAGCGGCAGACCTTTTCGCGGGCCGCGTTGTAGAGGTCGTCCGATTCCTGGGCCAGTTGATGGATGCCGCGATGGACGTTGGCATAATGCTCTTCGTAGCAGGCAACCATCGACTGAATGACCTGCCGTGGATGCTGCGTGCTGGCCGCGTTGTCGAGATAGACCAGCGGCACGCCCGACCGAACCTCGCGCGAGAGAATCGGAAAGTCGGGGCGATGGAGGAGCGGATCGAGCGGCGGAGTATCCACGGTAGTGAGCATCAACGGCAAGCCTTTCCCGCATCCGACGCATCGGAGCCGGTGCCCTCCACGGGCGAGTAAATGGCCGACTGCAATACCCGCCACGGCAGCAGGCAGCATTTCTGCCGATTGGGCGTCAAACGTGCCCCGAAGAGTTCCAGCATTTCGTTCGCTGTGAATTTTTTGACGTCTTCAATAGCCCGACCGTCGAACTTCTCGACGATCATGGACGCGGCCGCTTGGCTGATGCAGCAGCCGTCGCCATCGAAGAAAACTTCTCGCAGCGTGCCGCGATCATCGATCTGCAACTCCATGCGCACCACATCGCCGCACAAGGGATTGTCGTCCTGATGGGCGTGCGTGCAGTGCGTGGGGTGGCCGCGATGGTACGGATCCTCGTAGTGGTCGAGGATGTGTTCCTGGTAAAGTTCTTCTTCGTCGCGAGCCATGATTTTCCGTGCCGCAATAGTGATTGATTGCTATGTTAGTGTAGGTAGTCGCGATTAGATAGACAAGGGGCAATTGCGTAGGCTGCCACTCAGTCCTTCGCCACAAAATCGATCACCAGCACCTTCTCGATGTAAGGATGAAGAACCTTCCCAAACGCCTTGTGAGCCGGATGCGGAAGATAGGCATCGCGCCCCTTCGCATCGTTGAACGTGAGCAAGAAACAATGGGTGAAACCTTCGTTCTTGTTTTCCGGGCTGATATTCGTGCCCCATTCGTACTGGACGATCTCGGGTATTTGCTTGGGCAGTTCGCGAAAGGCGTCTTCTACGACTTTCGTCTGTTGGGCGGTCGTCCCATCCTTGAACTTGAAGAGTACGACGTGACGAACCTTGCCGAGCTGGGGATCGGTTTTACCCGTCTCGGCCGCAAGACCTCGCTCGCCGATCAACATCCCGGCAAATATGGCAACAAATCCTAGAAAGGCATAACGCATGGCGAATTCTCCAAATCAATAAAACGGGGGGGGAATGCGGTTCCCTACCAGTCTTTCTCAAAATGCCTGCGTTGTCAATCGTTGTTTGGGAAGGCGGGACCACGAACGATTTTGCCGTTATCGCGATCGGCCCGATCGGACGGGTTGCCGCGTAACCTGCTTCCATGGTAGAATAGACCTTGAGGAGCCGTCGTCGTGCCAGTTCGGCTTGGGCGTAGCGGTTCTTGTCGGTTGCACGGCAGGGAGTTTTCACCGATCGTGAACAGGATCCGCAGGCGGAATCGCGTTGTCTCGGTTCTTCTGACCGTTTGCTACGGGCTGACGGTTACTGTTTCCGCGCTGTTTCACAACCACGGCGACTTCTGCGGCGGTTGTTCGCACATCACCTCGGCTGCCGCGAACGACGATTCTCCGCACTGCTCGCACGGCGATCCCTCGACTCATGGCGGGATGATCTCGCATCAACCTTCGCCGGACCAGTCTCCCACGGATGGCAGCCATTGCATCGCCTGTCAGTTCTTGGCAAAGAAGTCCCTGTCCGTCGCTGAAAATGCCGATTTGACCTCGTTCGTTATGGTGCAATGGGTGGTCCTCGCCACACTGCCCCGTTCGGTTGCCATCTCCCCTTCCCCGTGGCACAGCCGCGCCCCGCCCGACTTTTCCTAAGAAGCGACCTGCCCTCAGTAGCATCGTCGTCTTTGAAAAGTCGTTCTCTGCGTGCGCAGTTTCATAGAGTCAAATGTGTCGCGCTGCGCGGCGGTTTGGATTTTGTGCGTCCCACAATGCCACTCGGGTTGCAGGCGGGACGCCTGCACCACAAAAACATCGCGGGCCGCACTCGGCCGCGCGAGCCATTTCAAGGGAGATATCATTTCATGTCTACACGTCGCAATGCGTTTACATTGGTTGAATTGTTGGTGGTCATCGCCATCATCGGAATACTCATCGGGCTGTTGCTCCCAGCCATTCAAGCGGCGCGCGAGTCGGCGCGGCGGCTTCAATGCGACAACAACCTCAAGCAAATCGGCTTAGCCTTGCACAATTTTAATCTGGCCAACGACAAATTTCCCTCCGGCTACCGCTCGCTAACCGGTTCCACCGACGACAAGGGGCCCGGCTGGGGCTGGGCAGCCTACATTCTGCCCTTCATGGAAGAGAATACAGTCTTCAAGCAAATCAATTTCGACAAGGATATCAAAGACGCATCGAACTCCGCTGCTCGGCAATCCATTATCCGCACCTTTCTTTGCACTTCGGATAACGGCACTCAAACTTTTCCCGCCGACAAGCTGGGCGATTCCGGCCCGAATTACTCGTCGCCCGTCACCGACTCCAGCGGCAGCCCCCTGACGGTGGCGCACAGTAACTACGTCGGAATGTTTGGAAACCCGGAGATCACTCCCGACCCTGGCTTCCTTTCTTCCGCTCCGGAACGCGCCATCGCGCATCGAGGCATGTTTTACCGCAACAGCGCGGTTCGGCTCCGCGACGTGACCGACGGCACCAGCCACACGCTGTGTGTGGGGGAGCGTGCCAGCGCGCTGGCCTACGCCACTTGGACCGGCGCCGTTACCGGCGCGCAGGTGCCGCCGAAATCGACCAATCCCTACAACTATGGTCCGGAAGGGGCACCGGTCCTGGTCCTCGGCCATACCGGCGACGCCGCCGATGTGCCGCCGCACACGCCCAACAACAGCGTCAACCACGTCGATGATTTCGGGAGTCAACATCCGCAGGGTGCCAACTTCCTCCTCGTCGATGGCTCCGTTCGCATCATCGCCGATTCTATCGCCCCAGAGGTCTATTGGGCCTTGGGAACGCGCGCCGGCAAGGAAACCATTAGCTTGGACCAATAACGATATACGGCTCACCCCGCGACCATGCGTACGTGGTGCGCGAGCGGGGGGCCGGGAGGTGGCTCGATGAAACGGCTGTGTTGTTGCGGTAACTTTTGTTTTGTGCCCGTTTGTGGCACCGAAGTCCGACCGTCGCGTCGCGGCGATGTGATGCACAAAATTGTCGCTTCACTATTCGCCGCAATATTGCTAGCGACGATCGCCGGCTGCGGAAGTTCGACGTCGGTTACCGGCAAGGTCACCTTCGCCGGTCGCGCGGTCGTGAATGGCACGGTCATCTTTGCCGCTGCGGACAAGACGGCCCATTCCACCGTCATCGAACCCGACGGCACTTACACGATGGAAGGACTCCTGCCCGGCGCGTTCCGTATCGCCGTCATTAGCCGCGATCCATCCAAGGGGCGTTCCATCTTGCGGACTCGCAAGCCGGACGCGCCCAGCAATCCGGGCACGATGAGCAAAGTAGCGCCAATGCACGGATGGTTTCCCTTGCCCGTCAAGTGGGAATCGCCCACGACCTCCGGCCTAAGCTGCACGCTCGGCGCGGGCCGGACGACGCACGATATCGAGTTGAAGTAAGGGAAGGGAGTTAGGAGTTGGAATATTCGTATCTTTTTAGCGGAGTGGAAATGTGTATTCGTGGGGCAGGTTTTCAACCTGCCCAGAATTCAGGCAGGTTAAAAACCTACCGCTTTCAACATCTTTGACAACCGAAAAATCGCATTTCCCCACGTGTTTTCAACAGCACCGATGCGCATGTTAACCGTCGGGCTAGATCAATACCAGTTTTTCGTCGTCAAATCGTCGTAAGTCCTTATTTATCCGTAGTTTTTGAATCCAGAAAGATGTTGAAAGCGGTAGGTTGAAAACCTGCCCCACGAATACACATTTCCACTCCGCTAAAAAGATACGGTTTTTATGGTTCATGTGTCGGCGCAAGCGAGAGTTCTTGACATCCGGGACCGTCCGCGCCAAGATTAACGGACTTGGCCGCTGCTATAAATAATTTCACGCAATCATTCCACGCCGGGCCAGCGGCCAGGCAAACCGGCCAGGCAAACCTTGGCGGTTCGTGCTCGATGGGAGAACCGCCTCGTTGAATGTGTCCTCCATGAATTCGGAACATGCACCTCTGCTGCCTCTGCTAAAGCGGTATTTCGGTTTCACTTCGTTTCGGCCACTCCAGGAGGAAATCATCCTCGATTCGCTCGCCGGACGGGATGTCTTTGCCTTGCTGCCGACGGGCGGCGGGAAGTCGCTTTGCTTCCAGCTTCCGGCACTTGCACGCGAGGGACTGACGGTTGTCGTGTCGCCGCTAATTGCGCTGATGAAAGATCAGGTCGACTCGCTTCAAGCGGGCGGAGTTCCGGCGACGTTTCTGAATTCATCGCTCAATGCCAACGAGTCGCGGCGGCGGTTGCAGGGTTTGAACGGCGGGGAATTTCGCCTGCTCTACGTTGCGCCGGAGCGGCTAATGCTGGAAGGCTTTCTATGCGAATTAACGAAATGGGATGTGCGGCTGATTGCGGTCGATGAAGCGCATTGCATCAGCGAATGGGGTCACGATTTCCGAGTGGAATATCGAAAGCTGGCGGAACTGCGAGATGTATTTCCCGCAGTGCCTTTCATGGCACTGACGGCGACGGCCACGGATCGCGTGCGTGCGGACATTGTCTCGCATCTGAAATTGCGCGAGCCGAAATGTTACGTCGCCAGTTTCAATCGCCCGAACCTCATGTATCGCGTCATCGCGAAGAACAAGCCCTACGATCAGTTGCTGGCTTTTCTTCGTGCGCGTGCGACGGAAGGGGGCATCGTCTACTGCCACTCGCGCAAGACGACAGAGAGCGTGGCGGCAAATTTGAGCGAGGACGGCGTTGCCGCGCGGCCGTATCACGCGGGGCTGTCCGCCGACGAACGTTCCGACAATCAGGAAGCATTTCTCCGCGACGAGGTTCGCGTTGTCTGCGCGACGATCGCGTTCGGCATGGGCATCAACAAGTCGAACGTCCGCTTCGTCGTTCACTACGACTTGCCAAAAAACATCGAAGGCTACTATCAGGAAACGGGCCGCGCGGGGCGCGACGGGCTGCCCAGCGAGTGCCTGCTGCTGTTTAGCGCGGGCGATGTGGTGAAGCAGTCGAAGTTCATCGAGGAAAAGCCCAGCGAGCGGGAGCAGCAATTGGCACGCGAACAATTGCGGCAGATGGTTCATTATGCCGAATGCTGCCAGTGCCGGCGTTCGGAACTCCTTCGCTATTTCTCCGAAACGCATCCGGGCGACAACTGCGGGGCGTGCGATAACTGCCTCTCGCCCCGGCAGACTTTCGACGGAACGCTTGCCGCGCAGAAATTTCTCTCTTGCGTCTTTCGCATCCGCGAAAAATCGGGCTTCGGCACCGGATTGAACCACGTCGTTGAAGTCCTAACCGGCGCGAACACGGAAAAAATCCGCAGGTGGGGACACGCACAGCTTTCCACGTACAACATCGGCCTGGAACATAGCCGAACCGAATGGGCCGCCATTGGACGCGAACTGATTCGGCTCGGTTTCCTGCAACAGACGACCGAAAAATTCAGCATCGTGGAAATTACCGGCGACGGACTTGCCGCACTCAAGACGCGAAAACAAATCAGGCTCACACAAAGCGAAGTCGTGCCCGACGCAAAAACGAAGACAGCGCGGTTTGGCGAAATCGTCTGCGATGAGACGCTCTTTGCCCGCCTGCGCGATTTGCGGAAGAAACTGGCCGACGAGCGCAACGTGCCCGCCTACGTCGTGCTTTCCGACGTATCGCTACGGCAGATGGCACGAATTTATCCGAAAAGCGAAAGCGAGTTCGCGGGCATCAGCGGCGTGGGAGAGAAGAAGCTGCACGAATTCGGCGAGACCTTCATAGCCGAAATCGCCGCGCACTTGCAGACCAATCCACAACAAACGTTTGCGGACGAACCGCCGTCCGCCGCTCCGCCGCCGCGGAAGAGCATGGGCGACTCGGCGCGTGAATCGATGCGGCAATTTCGATCCGGCAAGACCGTGGAAGAAATCGCCCGCGATCGCAAAGTTGTCGCCGGCACGGTTCTTGGCCACATATCGGAAGCGATTGAGCAGGGCGAGTCGGTAGACCTCGACCGCCTCGTGCCACCTGCGGAACAGAAGCTAATCGCCGACGCCTTCGACCGCATCGGCTTCGCCGCACTTACGCCGGTTCACGAGGCCCTCGGCGGCGCGCTCGACTACGGCAAACTCCGCCTCGTCCGTGCCGCCATCAACGCGCGCGCCACCACCATCTGAGCGAACGTCGAGGAACCTGCCGATTGCGTTTCGCGGTCGTTCGGGGTATAATTTCCGGCGAGTTGCGTTTCTCGTATGCGAGAGCTTTACTATGCTGGAAGCATTCGACGCTTATACCATCTGGCTTGGCATTCCGACTAACGAACTGCCGCCGAATCACTATCGCCTCTTGGGCATTGCGCCATTCGAGTCGGATTGCGATCGGATTGCCAACGCCGCCGACGAGCGGGCGGCGCACGTTCGGGCACATCTCGTCGGTCGGTACTCGATCCAAGCTCAGAAAATCTTCAGCGAGATTGTCTTTGCAAGGCTATGTCTGCTCGACGGCGTGAAGAAGGCCGAGTACGACGCGCAATTGCGTCGGGAACTTGCCGCGCCTGGGAATCGAACGCGGCCTGCGGTTATCGAACCGCAACGACAAGTTCTCCCCTCGCCCCCGCCTCCACCGCTGGCTCAACCGCAATTACAACCGCAATCTGGACCGTTGCCCACGCGCCCTGCTCCCCTGCCACCACCTCCACCAAACCTCGATCGGCACGAATCGCCTGCGCTAAAATTTTCCGCATCGAACCCTGCGACGCGCCGAAAGCGCCGGCGAAAGTTGCCCTGGCAAATGCTGGCGGCGACTGTAGCAGGGCTCTTGATTTGTGCGTCGATCCTGGGGTATGCGATTGCGACAAACGCGGCGAGAAGCAAGAAAGAGGCGCAGTTTTCGGCACAGTTGTCAGCCCCGGTGAAGTCCAGCGGCGATTCGCAGAAATCGTCGGAAGTTGCTCCATCGAAGACAACCGCTGCGCCACCACGAAAAGTGCCTTCCATTTTCGTGGAAGCGCATCCGGAAAACGCGTCGCCCCTGAAATCGACCGATTCGTCCGCAGGGCCGGCCGCCGATGGTGCTTCGCAACCCATGCCCGACGCCGTGCCGAATGGGAAAGCAAGCGATGCGCCGCTTGCCGCGTCCAATCCAAACAATACTTCGGTAGTCCCGATTGCCGACGGTAACGTCCCTTCAGAAAAAGTGCTGCCCGGCAACTCCGTACCCGATGACGCATCTGCGAATGGTCGAAGTGAAAGGGTCTATTTGGACGAGATGGTAGAAGCGGGAGTCATTGTTGGCCTTGGCGAGTTGGGGAAGCACGGCAACGGCCCCGATGGGAATATCGATTGTCGCCTGTTTGAAAAGCGGCCTGAGCACGCGCTGTTTCCCCATCCGCCGGAAAACGGCATGTCGTTCGTTTCGTATCGCCTTTCGGGCCGGTTTTCCCGCTTCAACGCGACGGCTGCGATCGCCGATGGTGGCCAATCGACGTCGTTGACGACCTTCCGCGTTCGCGGCGATGGCCGGGTTCTTTGGGAATCGGGCCCGATCAACCACGATAAGGCCGTCCAAGAGTGCAACATCTCGGTCGAAGGCGTTGAGCTACTCAGTTTAGAAGTGCAATGTGCCGGGAACAATGAACGCGCGTGGACCGTATGGTTTGAGCCGTATCTTGTGAGCCGAGCTTCCCACGCGTCGGGCCAAGCGACGCGCCCTCCCGATGCGGCCGCTCAGGAGGCTGCCGTGAAGGTCGTTCGCGAATTCTTCAAAGACAAGTACGCTTCTGCGACCAAGAACGAGCAACAGAAGCAATTGGTTCGAGATATTTTGCAAAAGGCCGGAACGACCGACGACGATCGAGTGGCCAAATATGCCATGCTTAAGGAGGCGGGGCGATTGGCGATGCAATGTCGAGACGTCGATCTCACCTGCCAGGTTTGCGATGAAATGGGGGACAACTTTGAAGCCGATTCCTTCGAGCTTAAGGTGACGTCGCTGACCGCGCTGATCAAATCGCCTTTGCTACAGCAAGAGTCCGTCGCAATTATCGACAAGCTTTTTTTCCTGATGGACGTTGCGGCAACCAAAGAGCAACTCAATCGCGTGAAACAGCTTTATACGTTGGCCGTGGAAGCGGCGCGTAAGTCGAAGGATGTATCGCTTCAGAAGGAGACCGCCGCACGAAAAACCGCACTCTTCCGAGAGATGGACGACGTGCAGAAGACGCGAGCGAAGCTCGAAAAGGCATTCGCGGAACTCGCTCGCAACCCGACCGACCCAGCCGCAAATGGGGCTGTGGGCCGCTATTACTGCTTTGAACGCGGCAATTGGACCAAGGGTCTGCCGATGCTGGCCGCCGGCGATGATCCGGGGCTAAAGTTTCTGGTCGCCAAGGACATCCAGGGTTCAGAGACTGCCAACGATCAGGCGTATTTGGGCGATACCTGGTGGGAAGTGGCCGAAACGAAGAGTGCCGTGGAAAAGAAAAATATTCGGAATCGCGCCGCCACCTGGTATCAACGGGCGCTGCCCGGTCTCAAAGGTTCGGGCGCGGAGAAAGTTGCTAAACGGCTCAGTTCGACGCCCGATTCGGCAAGGGATGATTTTCCCATCGGCAAGTGGGTCGATGTAACGCCCTGGATCGATCCGGGCAGACATGCGGTCCAAGGCGAGTGGCAGCGAAACGGCGCGGCGTTGCTTACGAATAGTAGCTCCTGTTCGCGCGTCGTCGTTCCGGTCCTGATTTCCGGTAGCTACGATTTATTGATCGAGCTGACGACCCTGGCGGAACAATCCGATTCGCAAAATGTGATTGTACCGATCGACGGTAAGCCCGCGATGGTGGTGATCGACGGCTGGAAGAAATATACCTACCTCGACTATGCCGACGGCGTACGGCCCAACGAACATTCTCAGGCGTTCAAGAATCGCCTAATAAGGCCGAACCTCCGCTACGCAATTGAGATCGGCGTGAGAGTTCTCAACGAAGAGAAAGTATCGGTGGAATTTCGCATCAACGCAACGCCGATCTTTGCTTGGAGCGGGAAGCGATCCGTCGTACAATTCGACAACAACTGGACGCTTCCCTGTTCCAACTGCGTCGGCTTCGGTGCGCACAACACTTCTACCATCTATCACAGCGTTCAATTGCGTAGAGTTTCCGGACGTGCAAAAAGGATTTAGAGCAGTTATCTCGTTCCCGCAACGGGGGCATACTCGGACGGCGCAGGAGACGTACATAGTCGGTCGGAGTCCCGGCTTTAGCCGGCTGGTAGCACAATTTCGCCGCCTAAAAGCGGAACTCCAACAGGCAGCCGGCAACTTTGCAGTTGTCCTATAGGACGCCGGCCGGGCATTGCAACCCGCTGCGCGAGAGGCGATAATCGGTGGACCGCGTTGCTAAATCTCCCCGCCGACGAAAGAATCCTGCCATGCCCGTCTTCCTTGCAATTCTCCTCACCGCCACCACGCTCGCGGCCGCCGAACCAAAATCTGAATTCGCCTTCCAGGAAATCAGCCCGACGGCACTCCAGCTTTCCGACGGCGGCAAGCCGGTCTTCGTTTACAACTTTGGCATGACGCTGGCCAAGGGCTTTCCCGAGGAGATGAAGCGGTCGAGCTATTTGCATCCCGTGTACGCCCCCAATGGCGTGCTTTTGTCCGATGACTTTAACGCCGATCATCCGCACCATCGCGGCATCTCCTGGATGTGGCCGGATGTAACGGTGGACGGGAAGAAGGGCGATGTTTGGATGATTAAGTCGTTCCGCCAGCGGTTCGTCGCTTGGAAGGCTAAGGAAGCGTCCGGTCCCACGGCCCGACTGGCGGTCGAGAATGGCTGGTTCGATGGCGAGCGCAAGTTTGTTGCCGAGGAGGCCGAAATCGTCGTGCATGGCATCGAGCCGTCCGCCGATGGTCGAACGCAGCGCGTGCTCGATTTCACGCTCCGCTTCACCGCAGTGGACAAGCCCGTTACGGTCGTTGGTACCTCGGAAGGCGGCCCGAAAGCGAAGAAGGGCTTTGGCGGGTTCTGCTTCCGCTTTGCCCCTCGCGATGGCGGCGCGGCCAAGACCGAAATTCGCTCTGAAAAGGGTGCTGAAAAGGGTATCATCGCAAAGGACGAAGTGATGGGCAAGCATCCCTGGGCGGAGGTCGCCGGTCTGTTTCAAGGTCGAGCGGCGGGCGGGCGGATCGATGATCTCAAAGGCAACCCCGGCTTTCCCAACAACGGCTGGCTGCTGCGACACGGATTCGGTTTCTTGAACGTTTCCTACCCCGGCAATACGCCGATCACGCTTGAGCCGGGCAAACCGCTCGTTTTGAACTATCGCGTGACGCTGTATGCCGGTGCCAAGTAGTAGGCACAGTCCGTCGAGGAGTGCGTTCCCACGCGAAACGTGGGAACGAGGCTGGAAATAGCATGACAAACACAGCACCTTCGCGGCGCGGACTTCTGCTCGGCATTGGGGCCTACGGTTCCTGGGGGCTGATACCGCTCTACTTTAAAGCCGTCAAGCACGTTGCTCCGATGGAGCTTTTGGCCCATCGCGCCGTTTGGTCGTTCATCGTCCTGGCAATTCTCACTCGCGTGCTGGGCCGCTGGCACGACCTTCGCCGCGACCTGAGCAATCCGCGTACCCTGGGCCTGCTCGTTCTCAGTACGCTTCTGATTGCCGGGAACTGGCTGCTCTTCCTCCATGCGGTAATCAGCGGCCAGTTGCTCCAGTCGAGCCTGGGCTATTTTATCAATCCCTTGGTCAACGTTCTGCTGGGTGTACTGGTCTTCCGCGAGCGATTGCGACCGATGCAAATCGTCTGCATTACCATTGCCGCCGCGAGCGTGCTATGGCTTGCGCGTTCGGTCGACCAGTTCCCTTGGCTGGCAGTGAGCCTTGCCGTTTCGTTCGCCGTATACGCCTTGCTCCGCAAGCTGATGCCGGTCGATGGACTCATTAGCCTCACGGCCGAGACGGCCATGCTCATGCCGATCGGAATTGTCTACTTGGCGTGGCTTCTCGGAACATCCCGCGCGACGGGCAACAGCCCGCCGACGTTGGGCCTATTGATGCTCAGCGGTTTGGTGACGACGATCCCGCTCTTGCTTTTCGGTGGGGCGGCCCGGCGGCTGCCGCTTTCGACCTTGGGCATTTTGCAATATCTGGCACCGACGTTGCAATTCCTCTTGGCCGTGGCGGTCTTTCGCGAAAAGCTGACGTCGGCAACGCTGGTTAGCTTCGCCGGCATTTGGGTGGCAATTGCGATTTACGCGGCCGATTCGATACGCGCCCATCGCGCGACTGCGATGAGCGTCGTTGAACCGGATTGAAACGTAACTTCTCCGCGCAACAAAACAGGGGTCAGAACTATTTGTTGTCTCGAACCTCTTTTCGCGGCCTTCCACGAGGTCGGATGGTCGTGGCGCACCGCCGCATAGGAAGCCAAGGCTTCGTAGGGCGCGAGCGGTTGCAGCAAATCGTCGCTCTGCCCCATGCCGCGACAAGCGAAACTGTTCCAAGCATAATCGCCCGCCTGCTCCACCGTTTTTGCTCGCTAGGGGTTGGCCTCGATATACCTCAGCACCTCAAGCAGGTGAACGTCGTCTTGAATGACCGGGCTTTTGAACCGCCCGGAAGTCTCCTTCGCGCTCAAAAACCGGTTGCCGATTATTGCCGCGATTGAACGTAAATCAAACCGTCGGCGCTAGGTCGCAAGGGGCGCGGCATTCCCGCATCCTAAACGAACCGCCGATCTTTGTTAAGGTAAATAGGTTTGACCCGTTTTGTCCGTTTGTCCCAGGGGTCTGTGGCTTCGCTCATAGGCTGCTCGCGGCTTGCTCTGGAACCTAACTCTTACTTGGGCAGCCCCACGCTGCAACATTCATTGCATACACCCCATTTACCCCATATTCACTCGACTGGCCCTGCCAAAACCCAGAATTATCGTTTAATTGGGCAGAATCGCGCAAAACGACAAAGTTGGTTAAACCCGGAAATTCCCCCGATCCGATACGCTTGACGAGGAAGATTTCTCGCGCAGTCCAGACCGAGGGGATGGCAAGCACCATGCTTAGAAAAAAACAAGCGTTCGCAATCGTTTTGACATGCCTTTTGGGCTCGGCCGCGTCGGCCTGGGCAGACGATAGACCGTTCGGCGGTCTTTTCGCCGATCTCTTCGGCGACGACCCGGCTCCGCAGCAGCAGCAACAACGGCCGATGCAGCAGAACTACAATCGCGGTTCTAGCAGCGCGGGCGGCTACAGCTCGCAGCAAAGGGGCCCGATCCGCGCTCAACGTCCCGCCCCGAACGCGATTCCGGACTTGCCAAACGATCCCCCGGCTGCGGCGGCATCATCGAGAACTAGCACACCCACCGTGCAGCGAGCCGATACGAACCCCGCCGCACGGCGTTCGGCCACCAGCCCCAATTATGCGTTCCAATTCGACGAGGCCCCGTCGCCGCCGGGCGCGGCAAACAGTTCCTCCGCAATGGCCGCGCCGCCAGCGAGCGGCAGTCAATCGAGCGGAAGTCCATCGAGCGGCGAGAGCGCGAGTTCCACACCTGCCTCCACGAGCCAACCCATCCACGAACGGCTGAAGGGCTTCCGCCAATCGCCTTTCGATAATCACTCGCCGGCATCAACTGTCGCAACCTCCGAGGCGGCGACGCCCCCGCAAGCAACTGCAACGGAGCCGTCCGCATCGTCGCGAGCCAGCGAGAGCATCGCCTCCGGTCCAGCGATGGAAGCACCGGCCACTGCCGTTCCGCAATCAACGGTTCCTTCAGGCGAACCGGCCCGCGTAGCCGTGTCGCAAGAGCCTACCGTGCTGATCGAGCGCAAGAGCCCGGTTCTCACGGCAGAAACCGTCGGACCACGGAAGATCGTCGTCGGCAAGGAAGCCGCTTTCGAGGTCGTCTTGCAAAACTCGGGCGAAGCGGCCGCCGCCGATGTGACCGTGACCGTCAGCCTGCCCGCTTGGGCCGAAATTGTCGGCTCGTCGGCCAGCACGGGCGAAGTCCGGCCTGCCCAACAGGATCGCAACGATCCGTGCCGTTGGACATTGGGCCGGATTGAAGCCCGCACCAAGGAGAAGCTCAGCCTGCGGATCGTACCGCGTCAGAGCAAGCCGTTTGAGTTGGCGGTGACCTGCAATTTTAAGCAGGCACCCACGCAAGCCACCATCGAAGTGCAAGAGCCCAAGCTGGCCATGAAGCTTGACGGGCCGCGCGACGTCCACTTCGGCAAGCGCGAGGTCTACAAATTGAAGCTATCCAACACCGGCAATGGCCCCGCCGAAAATGTCGTCCTAACGCTGATGCCCCTGAGCGCGAACGAAACGCAACCGGTCACGCATCGCCTCGGCACCATCGCCGCCGGCGATGAGCGGTCGATTGAAATTGAGCTCACCGCACGTCAGTCGGGCAATCTTTCCATCCAGGTGGAAGCCCACGGCGACGGCGGAACGCGGGCCGAACTTGCCGAGCGGGTACTCGTGCGTCGGGCTACGGTTAAGCTAGACGCCGAGGGGCCTGCCGTGCAGTACGTCGGCACTCCGGCCAACTACAAAATTCACGTCCGCAATCTGGGCGACGCCCAGGCCAAGAACCTGCACATCGCCGTGAAATTGCCGACCGGCGTGAAGTTCGTTTCCGGAAGCGACGGTGCCCATGCGGAAGCGGTGGGCGACGGCAGCAAGGTGCAGTGGTCGCTCGAAACCCTGGAGCCTAACAGCGAACGACAGTTGCAAATCAAATGCACGCTTGCCCTCTCGGGCGTTAATCGGCTGGAAATCACCACCACCGGTGACGATGAAATCGTTGCCGCGACCGAGTCGTTGACGCGCGTCGAGTCGATGGCCGATCTGCGGTTGGATGTCAAGGATCCGGAAGGTCCGGTGCCGGTTGGCAGCGATGCCCTCTACGAACTACGCATTAACAATCGCGGCACCCGTGCCGCCGAAAACGTTGAAATCCTGGCCTATTTCTCCACCGGCGTCGAGCCGATCAGCGCGGAAGGCCAGACCTACCACATCAGCCCGGGCCAGGTTGTCTTCAGCCCGATTGGGGCCATTCCCCCGGCGGCTGAAGTTGTCATCAAGGTAAAAGCGCGTGCGGAAGCTGCCGGGAACCACGTCTTCCGCGCGGAAGTCCATTGCAAGCCGATGGGCACGCGATTGGTCCGAGAAGAAACGACGCACTTTTATCAAGATGGCACGGCACCGCAGGCTGAGAGCGTAGCGGCAAAGCCCGTCGCCACGCCGGTTGCAGCACCGGCACCGCGAGAAGAAGCGCGGATGGCGGATCGCCGTCCGCCGTTGCCACTGCCTCAATCGTCGGCCGCGCCGATGGCAACGCCGGTGATACAGAAGCGTTAGGGCAACCTCGCGGAGAGGTTGTCTCGGCACGATTTTCGCGGAATTTTGTCGGACGGACTGGGAAGTCCGTCCTGCAACGCGAAAAATTCACACGCTCGCAGCGAGTTGCCTACGTACTACCGCTGGATGTAGTCGCGCATGAATT